>JAIXUI010000077.1 GCA_027484125.1 Bacteroidota bacterium
CCTGAGCCAGGATCAAACTCTCCATTGTAGTATTTTATCCTGTTATTTTTTCTTGCTTTCAACTTACCTTCTTCGACAGATATCACTATCCGCCGGTGCTTGCATCATGTCAAGGAACTGACTCCTTTTCTTCGCTGCGCTTCTTTCGAGAGCGCCGTTCCGTTTGGAGTGGTGCAAAGGTACTGCGACTTTTATTCCCTGCAATACCTTCTTCAAAATATTTTCTGAGATTTCTTAGTATCGCCGAATTATCAGCCAGTTACCTCAGAAAAATTTTTTTAAAAATGCTTCATCAGCTAATTGTAGCATTGCTGAATCACCTGATGAGTCGCCATATGCATAGATAGGGCGGTAGTTTTCTGGCTCTACAAACTCTTTCAAACGACGGACTTTCTCATCACCATAACAATTTGGTGTACGAAATCTTCCGGTTACTTTTCCGTCTATTACTTCTAGGTCTGTACCAAGACAGTGAATTTTCAGTTTGTCAGCGGTATAAAGCAACAATTCCGTGAAAGTAGCAGAGATGATATACTGTTTGTGTCCTTGTTCATGATGCCATTTCAATTTCTTCAACGCCTCCCTGTTTAGCTTATCAGGAACTACATCCATCTGAAATCTTAATGCTAAATGATTGAACTGATGAAAGTCCCAACCTGCATAGAACAAAGAGAAGAGACGTTCTTTTGCTTGTCCGTTATTAATCATTCCAACTTTCCATTCTAAGAAAGAAGGTAGAAACACCATCATCCTGGAATAAAAGCCCAATTTACCATGGGTATATTTCAAGAAGTCAATAAAGGAATCGCCTTTATAGAGGGTTCCATCAAAATCCCAAAGGGCTAAACCATTATTGGCCATTCTTTGACTTAATTATTGGAGCTTTTTCTATCAAACTCAGGACAGCAGGTAACAAAACAACAACTACTGGAACTAGAAAAAGACGACTCTCCCATGCAACTACACTCCAATAGTGAATTCCAAACCAGATCGGTAGCATCCAAAGAAAAAGCTTCTTTAAAAGGTCAGGCGTTTGTCTCCAATAAATCAAAACCATCATTGGCAATAAACTCACCGTACCAAGCACTTCCATATAAGAATATCGAGCCATTCCACTTAATAGATTAAGCTTTAACATAGAGAAACCAGCCGGAACGTAATAAACTGTGGGGGATTGATATCCATAATGCAATCTTACTGAAACAAAAATCCCAATGAAGAAGGTCAAAGCAACTCCTATTGGTAATAGGTTGTTGAAACGAATTTTCAAGCCCTGATCCTCCGGATTGAAAAGAAACAGTAACGGAATCAGCAAGGAAGTTTCTCTGTTTAATGCCCCCAAGATCATAATCGGAACCAACCACCAAGCTGAAAGCCTTTTCACCCATATAATAAGTGCGAATAAGTAAATGAGGACATCCATGTAAGTGTTAAAGGATAAATCGCTACTTCTTACTGCATTTCCCATGCTGTATGTTAACCACAGGAATCCGAAAAAAATCAATCGATCATTATCAAGCCATTTTTTGTAAAATTCAAATGCGAGAATAAAAATCAATGCGTGTAACAAAAATCTAAATGCGATGAAAACGGCGAAGTACAACAAAGTATCTGCTTGATACTTTTTACCAGCAGTTAACTTCTCCAGAGCAGGTTTAACGGTGGCTTTCAGCACTTGATAGCCTGATTCAACAATCCATGGGCATAAAACCCGGTATTGCCAAGGGTTAAAATACAGGGATTCGCCTTTCATGAATTGCTCATGACGCTTCAACTGTTCTTTTCCTAGACCATAATAGATGTTTCTATAAATGGGAAAAGCTGATAATAGGGCAAGGCCAAGTACTACAAGCCAGCGGCTAAAGCCCTGGTTTTCTCGCCACCACTGTATAGTGTGGGTAAACATAGGTTCGTTTTTTAACAACTTCAATTATCTCCAAATTATGCTGGAGCATGAGCGCCTCTGCATTCTCTAAGGAGATTTCATTTCCAATTTCTGAAGCAAATACCAAATCGTGAAGCTTATTGATATATACAAAGTGGGATGCTGCATCAATATCCTTAAATATCAAGGAAGCACCAGGCTTCATTGTTCTAGATAAACTTTCAAAAAAAGAGCTTCTAGAATTAACAGGGACATGGTGCCAAACATCAATCAACAAAATGTAATCCGCCTGTTCTACGAAATCGGGGATTATTACTCCATTGTACAACTTAAAGCTGGCATTCTGATCAGGAAGGAATTCACTGAAAAGCTGGGTCGCATTGCCAACCAATCTTTCACTAATCTCCACGCCTAATACTTTAGATGGCTTTCTGAATTTGCTTATCAACCATAGCAGTTGACCTGAACCGCAGCCAATATCGGCTACAATTTTACCAGGCTGAATTCTGTTGAGTAGCTCATCAAAAGGACAAATGATTGGACGATACTTCACTTTCAATCGGTCCAAAAAAGAAAGCTTGGTAGTGATTGTTCCAAGTGCTTCCATCAATTGCTGAGTGGTAACCTTATCGTTATTCATTTCAAGTAAATAGCAAAAGCAAAAAAGGAAAGCCAGATTAATAAGACCATTTGTAGAAATAGGTCTTTAAAAATCAATTTGGTAGGAGAGCCAGTTTTCTCTAAGACAAAGCTTAGTTGCAAGTATCTCATCATTCCGGTTACAACAGGTATGATAGAGAGGTACAAATAGTTGAATTGATAACGATGTTCTACTGCCGGTGAGGTGATATAGAGTATGTAAGTTACAACCAACACTGCCGCCATCACTCCCATAGCTATATTAACAAAAGTGAGGTTGTAACCATCTATTGCTTTCCGTAACGTTATGCCAGATTTTTCTTTCAGACTTAAGTCATCTCTTCGTTTGGCCAAAGCAATAAAAAGTGCGAGGAGATAAGTCATCATAGCTAACCAATGAGAAACTGGAGTTTGAGACAAAATCCCTCCACTCCCTACTCTTAGTAAAAATCCAAGCGCAATGATGTTGATGTCGATTATTGGGATGTGTTTGAGTTTTAAACTATAGGCTAAGTTGATAAGGCTGTAGCAAAGTAAGAGTCCAAAAAACTCAGGATTCAACAGCCATGCTCCGATTACAGCGGTAAGAAATAAAGTAACTGCTAAAAAAGCAGCTTCCCGAGGCAGTACTTCACCTGATGCTAAAGGTCTCTTGCATTTGACGGGGTGAAGTTTATCATTTTCAATATCGCGGTAATCATTGAGAACATATACTGCTGAAGCACATAAGGAGAAACAAATGAAACCAGCCAAAACTGCCCACCAGCTCGTTGACTCATATATATGGCCCGAGAAAAAAATAGGGATAAATAGAAAGGCATTTTTAACCCATTGTTCTGGCCTGATTAATCTCAAGTATGGACTCATCGGGTGTATTGAAAAACTTCTTTACGTTTAAGAATAGGCTGTTCAAAATACTTCCATGACCAACGTGCAACCAGCCAAGAAAGGATGCATTTAATCAAAAATGCCATGAAGCTTCCCCAAGCACTCGCAATAGGAAAGTGCAGATCAACAATTCTAAATACCAAATAATGATATAGGTACAAACCATAACTCATCTGACCAAATTGAACCAACGGCGAAGAGGTAAGCATCCTACTCACTATAGCAAATCGTTTAATGAGAATGAGGTGAAGCAATAATGGAACAGCTAATAACAACAAAACATGGAATAACAACCAGTAAATACTGCCCAAATCAGGATATTGCCAAGGCCACAGAAATTGGTCCATACTTAATGCCAAAGCTGCATAAAAAATCAAATAACCAACCGTAAGCTTCACCAATAGTCCAGACAAAAGCTTTTGTTCACCCAAATGATATCGGCAAGCCAACCAACAACCAGCCGAAATTATATCAAGGTTTGAGAATGTATGGGTATAATTGAGCACTGTGGCTCCTTGATTAATGAATAAACCTATTTTGAAAAAAACGGAAGCTGCGCATAAGCCAAGAAAGGCAAACATGGCTTTTCTTGTTGGAAGGAACTTAACGATTAAAGGCGCGAAAAGATAAAATTGTTCTTCGATCGCCAGAGACCAAGTATGGTTAAGCGCTTCCGGAAAATTGAGTGACCACTGTTGGGCTCCTAAAGGAAAGTTTTGCAAATAAAAAAGATACCAGTATACATCACTGACATTACTTCCCACCACAAGACCGTAAACAACTCCAATAAAAACGACTAAGTAATAAGCCGGAAATATTCGAAGAATACGTCTTGTGTAAAAAGTTTTGAAATATGAAGGACTATGCTTTTGCTTGAGTAAAATTCTTGTGATGAGAAAGCCGGAAAGTCCGAAAAAAAACTGTACCCCAATCCAGCCTGTACTAAAAAGCCCCCATTTGCTGTGATGAAGCATGACCATCAGAACTGCTATAGCCCGATAACCATCAAGTTCAGGGATATATTTATTAGAATCCATTTCAGGACTTACCCTGATTATTGAGCGCCTCCTCTATGAGGGCTTTAATCTGATTGACACGATGAAACCAAGTATTGTTTGCAGCAACCTCTAAGCGTTTGTTAATAGCATCTTGTTCAGTTTGATTGAGGGCTTGCTGCACCATTTTAAGAAACTCATCATGACTGGAAGCAATGTGAGCTATCCCTTGAAAAGTCTTAATATCTTCAGAAAAATCGGTACTAACTACCGGTTTTCCTGCTCCCAAATACTCATTGATTTTCAGTGGATAAATGCTCCGAGTCAAAGTATTTTTTATGTAAGGGATGATGGCGCAATCGGTATACCTAAGATAAACAGGGAGTTGTTCTAAAGTACGAGGACCGATAAATCTTATATTTCTGAAATTGTAGAGTTGAAATTGATCGTACTCATTTTTTCGATAAGGCCCAACTACGAGTACTAGTTTGTCGGGGTTTGCATTCGCAACCTTCACTAATAACTCATAATCCATTCGAAGTGAAGAAACATTTCCCATGTAGGTGATGATAGGGCACTGGACATCATCTAATTCTTCGGGGCGAGAAATATGATTGGCTACTGCTCTATGGAAAAGTTTATGATCGGCAGCATTGGCGACTAGATGAACTTTCTTTGCGTGTTTGCTAAGCTTATCTTTAAGTTGGCTGGAGGTAACTATGGTGAAATCAGCATTTTGCACCATTTCAGTTTCCAATTTTACACCATGCCTCGCTATGTAAGATTCTTGTGATATATCATCGATAGACTGATAAATTTTAACTAGAGGCTTCACCGGCAGATTAAAATCCTTCAGATAAAATGGATTAAAGGAGTTGATAAAAACATACTTCTTGATGTTGTAGTCTTTAATCAAACGCTTAATTGTTTGATTAAGAATCCAAGTATTAAAAGCGTATAAAGTTTCATAGAGAAAACCATCAGGAAGAAAATTGATAGGAAGATTCAATCTGCTAGTTACCGCAACATAGTCAAAAGCTTCAGTTTTGTTGTGGGTGTAGATGTTACGCCCCCACAACAAAGCTGGTTTACGTTTTTCAACTTGTTCCAAGTGTTTCTCACTCCAGTAATCTTTCACAGAGTATGGATTATCTATAAAGAATACCCGGTTAGACTTGGAAAATTCCTTAGCAATGGACAGAGCTGGTGAGTGATATTGATTATCCCACCTCGCGAGTCCAAGTACAATAAGATCGTAATCGTGTTTCATTAGCGCCCTCTGCAAGAAAGCTAAATATCTACACTAAAGGGCAATAATGTCGTTTGTATCGACCAAAACATCGGTGAAAACGATGAAAACTTCATAATTAAAAAACTTTAGCCCTTGTTTTCTGTTCAATCGTACAATTTTTCAAAAATGTCCAGGTGTTTACTCAAGATGGCTCTTCTTTTGAGTTTCATGGTTGGGGTTAGTTCTCCGGTTTCAACTGTCCAACTTACAGGCACAAGTTCAAATCGTTTGATTTTTTCCCATTGGCCAAAGAACTGGTTGTATTTTTCCACTTCAGCCTCAAACTTCTTAATGACGGCAGGGTGTTTAATCATCTCTTCAGGCTTGGTGTAAGCAATTTCATGTTCCTTACACCAGACCTTAAGGTTGTCCCAAGAAGGAGAAATTATAGCCGCAGGATAATTTTTACTTTCACCTACTACCATGATTTGCTCGATGATGAGCGACTCTTTGAATTTATTCTCCATTACCTGAGGGGCGATGTATTTTCCTCCTGAGGTTTTAAAGATTTCCTTTTTACGATCCGTGATTTTGAGATACCCTTCAGGTGTGAATTCGCCAATATCGCCAGTGTGGAACCAACCCTCATGATCGAGCACTTGAGCAGTTAACTCAGGTTCGCGGTAATAACCTATCATCACATTAGGTCCTTTACAAAGGATTTCGCCATCATCGGCGATTTTCACCTGAACATTTTCAAGTACGCTTCCAACAGTACCGAACCCCACCTGATTGGCTTTTAAATAGTTAACCGCAACAACAGGACTTGTTTCGGTGAGTCCATAGCCCTCCAAAACATGAATTCCGGCAGCCCAGAATACACGAGCTAGGCGAGGCTGGAGTGCCGCGGCCCCGGAAACAATGGCTCGGGTCTCACCTCCTAAGGCTTCGCGCCATTTTGAGAAAATCAGTTTATTGGCCAGTTTAAGCTGAAATTCGTACCACGCTCCATTCTTTCCTCCTAGTTCATATTTCAAACCAAGATTTACAGCCCAGAAAAACAATGCCTTTTTGATACCGGTAAGGTCATGCCCTTTAGCGATGATTTTATCATACACTTTTTCAAGTACCCGCGGAACAGCGGAGAATACATGAGGTTTTACCTCTTTGATGTTTTCCCCTATTGTTTCCATGCTTTCAGCATACCAGATACTAATGCAACGTTCCACCATGAGATAGTGTATCATGCGTTCGTAAATGTGGCAAAGTGGTAAAAAGCTTACAGCTCTTTCACCTTGGCTTATTGGGACTCTTGGACTTGAACCTATCACATTACTCACAATGTTGTTGTGAGAAAGCATAACTCCTTTAGGATTTCCTGTAGTTCCCGATGTGTAAATGATGGTGGCTAGATCCTCTCCTTTTACAGAGTTATGGACTTCTTCAAGTTGTTCATCTGTAATCGTTTGCGATAGAGCCTTGATTTCTGTCCAATGTTTAAATCCGGGCACCTTATCAAAGGTGTAAATAGCTGGTGGACTATCCATTCCTGCACATATACCTTGGATACGTTCAGCAAGTTCTTTAGAAGAAATGAAAAGCAGCTTTAAATCTGCATGCGTGAGAATGTAGCGATAATCCTCGTCGGTGATGGTTGGATAGATAGGAACGTTGATATGGCCACAAAGCAAGATTGCTTGATCAGCAAAATTCCATTCCGGTCGGTTGTTTGCGATTAAACCAATGCGGCTTCCTTTTGGAAAACCTATTGAAAGAAGCCCTTTTCCAAGCGCCCTACATTCTTCAATTACTTCCCTGGTGCTGTAAACTTTCCACTGACCATTGTACTTGCCCGCAAGACATACCTCTAATGGATGTTCCTCAAGCTGTTGGGGGTAGAAATCGGTTAATCTCTGGATCATGTCCCTGAATTTGTGTTAAAGAAACGACTCAAACCTTGAATTGAACCCGCTGAGCGGCTTTATTTCTGAAAAGCTTCCCTTGATGCCAAACAATTTGTCCGTTCACTAAGGTTGTTTGAATAGAATGACTGAAAGTATGTCCTAAAAATGGTGACCATTTGCATTTATATAAAAGATTATCAGCACGTACTGGATACGGATGAGGTGAAACTACGGTTAAATCCGCCCAATAGTCTTCTCTTATAAAACCTCTTTCTTTGATTCTGAACAGTTCCGCTGGTGCGTGACACATTTTTTGAACGACCAGTTCAGGTGAAAAAACACCTTGTTTTACCAAGTCAAACATAGCCTGAACACTATGTTGAATGAGAGGCCCACCTGATGGGGCATTCCAGTACGACTGTTGCTTTTCCGCCAATGTATGAGGAGCATGATCGGTGGCAACTACATCAATTCGTCCATCGATTACGGCTTGCCGAATAGCTTCACGGTCGCGGGAAGTTTTAACTGAGGGGTTCCATTTGATAAAATTGCCTAAGCTATCATAATCCTCTTCTTCAAACCACATATGATGAATACAAGCCTCAGCGGTAATTTTTTTCTCTGAAAGCGGCGATTGATTATCAAAAAGCGCAAGTTCCTCTTCCGTTGAGATATGTAAAATATGGAGGCGGGTACCATATTTTTTGGCTAACTCAACGGCTTTAGAGGAAGAAGAAAGACAAGCTTCTCGGCTTCTAATCATGGCATGAAATCGTGTTGGCAATTCTTCCCCATAACGTTCACGGTACTCTTTGGCAGTGGCTTTAACCATAGGGTCGTCTTCACAATGAACAGTAATAATTGATTTGACTTCCCGGAACAAACCTTCCAAGGCACCAGGTGCATCTACCAACATATCACCGGTTGAACTTCCCATAAAAATTTTTACTCCACACACCCATTCAGGATCAATTTTCAAAACCTCTTGAAGGTTTTCGTTGGTAGTCCCCATGTAGAAAGAATAGTTAACAGCCGAAACCTCCGAAGCGCGTTCGTATTTAGCCTCTAATTTTTCTATTGTGGTGGCCGAAGGAACCGTATTTGGCATCTCCATGTAAGTAGTAACTCCCCCTGCAGCAGCGGCTGAGCTTTCAGTGAATAATTCGCCCTTGTGAGTAAGACCTGGCTCCCGAAAATGGACTTGGTCATCGATGGCGCCTGGCATTAGCCAAGCCCCATTTAAATCGATGCGATAATCTGTTAAAGGGAGGCGATGGAGGGGTAAAACTTGGCTGATTTTTCCATGCTTAACTAAAACATTAGCCATTTGGATACGGCCTTCGTTAACTAATGAGCCATTTAGTAATAAGATAGAATCCGACATGTGTAGGCGAAATGATGCGACAAGAAACAACCAATTCTGTTAACTTGGAAGTAACAAATCAGACATCATGCGGCATATGCTACGTATTGTAGCCCTTATTCTAGTTGTATCAACTATTTTAACGGTTACAAGTCAAGGACAATCTAACTTCGGCAATCTATCGGGGGGTGTTATTGAAGCGATTCAATCAAAAAAATCGTTAAATAATTTAATTAGGGTTAACATTATTTTGAAAGACAAAGTCGATATCGATAGTCTTTCACTTGCCTTAAATGGCCAAAATGCTAGTTTAGAAGTAAGGGCCAAAACAGTGATGAGAACGCTGATGGCGAAAGCCAACAGTACCCAACCTGCTTTAATGGATCGTATTGGGAAACATGCTAGCAATGAGGGAAGATTACTTGGGATGGCAATGCCACTGTGGATTACTAATCTAGTGGTGATGGAAGCCAATTCCGCATTATTGTTGGATTTGGCTCAAGATGAGGCCATAGAGCAAATTGTTCTCGATTTGGACCCATTCATTCAACCAGACCTTGACCGCCCAAATGAACCGGGAACTCCTGCCCCTGAGGTTGCTAATGGAACTGAACCAGGCCTGAGACTTATCAAAGCCCCTTCCCTATGGACTAAAGGGTACACCGGCAGAAACCGGAAAGTAATGAGTGTTGATACAGGCGTAAACCCCCATCACCCTGCCCTTCGTAACCAATATATGGGACGATATGTAATGCCACGACAAACTTGGATGCAGTCTACCACAATGCCCTATGATTGTGGCGGTAGCTCATTTCATGGAACCCATACGGTAGGTACCATGGTAGGATTAGATAGCCTCACTAGAGACACCATTGGTGTTGCCTATCAAGCAAAATGGATGGCCGCAAATTCACTTTGCAGCGGTGGACCAGGTACACTTGCCGCTCATCAATGGGCCATGAATCCAGACAATGACACCTCCACCATCGCCGATATGCCTGATGTAATTAATAATTCTTGGGGGAGTACTCCGAATGTTTCAGAATGTACAGGCAGTTTTCGTCCGGTATTTACAGCATTGGAAGCTGCAGGGGTAGCTGTTGTTTTCTCAGCAGGAAATTCAGGCCCAGGAGCTTCCACCATTACCTCACCAAAGAATATCAACGCTGATCCCGTTAACGTTTTCTGCGTTGGAAACATCAATGGTGGATCTGCAACTTTAGCTATTAACTCTTCATCAAGTCGAGGTCCATCGATTTGTGGTGGAAATGAGGGACTATTGATTAAGCCTGAAGTTTCAGCACCAGGAACCAACATTCGTTCGGCAGGTGCAGGAACCAGTTATGTCAGTTTAACAGGGACTTCCATGGCTGCACCTCATGCAGCAGGAGCAGTGGCATTGTTGAAGGAGGCATTTCCTTATTTAACCGGAACAGCCATTAAAATGGCGCTTTATATGACGGCTACCGATTTGGGGACGCTAGGTGAAGACAATACTTTCGGAAGAGGGATGATTAACCTCGATTCAGCTTTCAACTACTTGTCTCAAACCAACATCCCCGAGCCACCACTATCGCGTCGAGCTTATGATTTAGTATTGGATCAGGTAATCTCTCCAGGCTCTTTTGTTTGTTCAGGACCTGTGACTCCTACCATTATCGTAAGAAATATTGGTGACTCTACCATATATGGTTACAACGCATCTTGTAGAACAACCACCGGACAAATAGTAACTTCAGCAAGTGGCGCAACCTTACTTCCAGGCCAAACAGACACCTTGAATTTCCCGACAGTGTTAATTAACACGTTTACAGGAACCCAATTTTTTCATTTTTCAGTCAGCAATGCCGGAATTTCGGAACGAGACAGCTTTAATAATATGAGAGCTTGGCCAGTCAGAATGAGAAATACAGGCACACTCCCCTACCTCAATGGATTTAGTGGAGGAACAATCACCAGCAACGGTGTTCAAGTTGGGAACTCTGACAGCTTAACCACTTGGACCGCTATCAATGCTAACACACCAAGTGGTTTTGGACCGGCAGCAACCCTTCAATCTAGAAATTACACTTTCAGAGGTGAGATGGACCGACTCTTCCTTCCTGTGTTTAATCTTAATAATAACACCAACTGGATCCTGAAATTCAAGGTTGCTTATCGTCCTCATACCAATGGTAGAAAAGACAGCTTATTCATTCGTTACAGCGATGATTGCCATGGTGTAACCAATACATTAGCTATCCTTGCCGATAGCAGTTTAAATACTGGCACAGCCATTAGCAACACTTTCAATCCGTTTGCGGTTACAGAATGGAAGGAAGTGACTTTCAATTTATCATCCTTACTAAACCCAAGTGGACAACTTAATTTGTTTTTCGAATGGAAAAATGACAATGGCAATAATGTTTATCTCGATGATATCAACATTTTGAGTTCAAATGCAACACCCATTGCCTCTTTCAATGGAACCCAAAGCCCCACTTGTCTTCCAATTACCCTCACACTAAATAATAACTCAAGTTTGGCTGACTCAGTCAGATTTGTATTATCGAACGGGCAAGTGATTTCTGGAAATTCGGCAAGTATCACTTACACCACCGGTGGCAGTTACACCAATACCTTAATTGCCTTCAACTCCAACGGCAACGATACCCTTAACCAAACCGTTAATATACCTTTCGACCCAGCACCAGATTTCAGTGTAAGCGATACCCTATACATTATAGGAGTAAGTCAGCCTATCACTTTCACCAACCTAAGTCAACATGCAACCAACTTCAACTGGGTCTTTGGTGATGGGACTACCAGTAACCAGCAGAATCCAGGCCCAAAAACTTACAACAATCCGGGAGTTTACACGGTGTTATTGCAAGCAGCAAACCCCAATTGTATGAACACCATCACCAAGACCAACCTTATTCGCGTAGATATCGCTGCAAACAATAGCGCGTTGACTCGACAAGGATGGCATTTATACCCTAATCCAGCAAGAAATCTAGTTAACCTTAAGCTACCTGAAGGCGTCCAACTCACCTCAGTTCAATTACTTAATACCTTAGGACAACGATTGGGAGCATTAAAGTTTGAGGGAGAAAGTCAGAACATCACCCTTTCATTGCCCGCTGTTCGTCCGGGATATTACAGGATTGAAGCCATAGGCCGCGGCGGTGAACAAGTAAATTTGCCATTGGTGATCGAATAAACCATTTCAGTTGATTGAAAACGCGATAGCAGGAATAAGCCCTTGTTATCGCGTTTTTTGTTGATAGGGCCTGTTAAAAATCGCTTGTAAAAGATGAATCCATGAAAGGTTGCCTCTAAGCCTATAACTTCGCAAGCGAATGTTAACAGGATTCTTTTTTCACTTCGGTCGTTACACGCTTCTACTCAAATCGATGTGGAAGCGGCCGGAAAACGGAGCTATTTATTGGCAAGAGACCATGCGTCAGATGGTTTCACTAGGGGTAGGCTCTTTGGTTATCGTGTTTATTATTTCCGTGTTTATGGGAGCAGTAACCACGGTTCAGACCGCCTATCAGCTTGTTAGTGGCTTTATTCCACGCTCTATAATTGGTTCAATTGTAAGCGATTCCTCCATTTTGGAATTAGCTCCAACCATCACGTCTCTGGTATTGGCAGGAAAAATTGGTTCTAACATGGCTTCAGAAATCGGGACCATGCGGGTAACTGAGCAAATAGATGCACTAGAAATCATGGGAGTAAATGCCCCTGGATACCTCTTGATGCCGAGAATTGTTTCTGCACTCATTATGGTTCCACTGCTCATTATGCTTTCAACAGCCCTATGTATTGGAGGAGGAATATTAGCCGGACACTTATCGGGCATTATTGAATCATCAGTGTTTATAGACGGAGCCCGAAGTACCTTTAAAGCCTTTAATGTTGGCTTTGCAATGAGCAAAGCTATCACCTATGGATTTATGATTTCGAGCATTTCCTGCTACCAAGGCTATTATACCGAAGGCGGTGCATTAGAAGTAGGAAAATCCAGTACCAAGGCGGTTGTTTTTTCGTGCATCCTTATACTACTTTCTGACTACGTACTCGCTCAATTGATTTTATGATTCGATTACAAGACGTTAGAAAAACCTTTGGGCAGCAAGAAGTTCTAAAAGGAATCAGCAGCACCTTCCATCCAGGAAAGGTTAATATGATAATCGGAGCGTCAGGTTCTGGGAAAAGTGTATTAATGAAAGCCATGGTAGGGCTTCATCCTATCACGTCGGGTCATATATTCTATGGCGATACCGATTTGGCAAATATCAATGAGACTGATCGGCTTTCTTTGCGTCGAAAAATCGGGATGTTGTTTCAAAATTCTGCGCTCTTCGATTCGATGACCGTAGAAGAAAATGTACTCTTTCCATTGAATATGTTTACCCAGGAGTCTAAATCCCAAAAGTTAGAAAGAGTCAATTTTTGCCTAGAACGAGTAGGTTTAATCAATACAAATAAGAAATTCCCGTCTGAAATATCAGGAGGCATGAAAAAACGAGTGGGTATTGCAAGAGCCATCGTACTCAATCCCGCATTCTTGTTCGTAGATGAACCCAATTCCGGACTTGATCCACTTACTTCTATTCTGATTGATGAATTAATCAAAGAAATCACCGAGGAATATCAAATGACAACCTTGGTGAACACCCACGATATGAACTCTGTTATGGAAATCGGCGACCACATCGTTTACATTTACAAGGGAGAAAAGTGCTGGGAAGGCGATAAAAACGCCATTTTGACCACCGATAATGAAATCCTTAACAACTTCGTATTCGCTACAAACTTCCTGAAAGATTTCAAGCAACGTAGAAACTAAAAAAGCAACCTGATTAAGTCGATTTTAAGCCTTAATTTCGCGTCGAATTACAATCAAACGAACCTCAATGAGCGTACTTGTCAACTCAGAATCCCGTGTTATCGTTCAGGGATTTACCGGTAGCGAAGGCACCTTCCATGCCTCCCAGATGTTGGAATACGGAACCCAAGTAGTGGGTGGCGTAACACCGGGTAAAGGCGGAACCACCCACCTCGACCGTCCTGTCTTCAATACCGTACAGGAAGCCGTTGACAAAACCGGCGCCAATGTATCTATCATTTTTGTTCCGCCAGCATTTGCTGCTGACGCTATCATGGAAGCCGCTGATGCCGGAATCAGTGTTATTGTTTGTATCACTGAAGGAATTCCTACTCAGGATATGATACAAGTGAAGCAATATTTGAAAGGTAAAAATAGTCGCCTCATTGGTCCAAACTGTCCTGGCGTAATGACTCCTGGTGGCGCGAAAGTGGGCATCATGCCGGCATTTATCTTCAAACCCGGCACCATTGGTATTGTATCAAAATCAGGCACTTTAACTTATGAAGCGGTAGATCAAATCACTAAAGCTGGCCTGGGACAAAGTACTGCTATCGGTATTGGCGGAGATCCAATCATTGGTACTACCACCAAAGAAGCGGTAGAAATGTTGATGAACGACCCTGGTACTGAAGCCATTATCATGATTGGTGAGATTGGTGGTGGAATGGAAGCTGAAGCTGCACATTGGATTAAAGCAAACGGAACTAAGCCTGTTGTCGGATTTATCGCTGGCCAAACAGCTCCAGCCGGACGCAGAATGGGTCATGCTGGTGCGATCGTTGGTGGTGCTGATGACACCGCTGCTGCGAAAATGAAAATCATGGCAGAATGCGGTATCCACGTAGTTCAAAGTCCGGCTGAAATCGGCGCTAAAATGATTGAAGTATTGGGTAAATAAGCCTGATTGAAAAAACCATTTGGCATAATCCCTTTCAGCACTTACCTTCGCGCCCCAGAGAATAATAAATTTCACGCCATGGCCGTAACCGATAAAAAACGTAAAGCACGCGTCAACCGCACTGTTTCCAAGCTGCGTAACCAGACGCTGAAAATCAGCAAATTGGGTACTTACCCAAAAAATCCAGCTCCTGCCTACGAGGATGCTCAATAATTAAGACTGATTCCATCAAAAGCCTTCCCCATACGGAAGGCTTTTTTTGTTGCTCTCCTTTCTTATTTTGCAACTATGCCTGAAAACCCTGCGGCTCTTCATCCTGATTGGATTGTACTGGAAGATAGTTTCCTCTTACATCTTCAATTGGAACGCAACCTCAGTAATAACACCTTGCAGGCCTATCAACATGATCTTCAGGTACTCAGGCAACTCTTTCCCTCTCTTTCTCCAAAAGCTCTTACTCGCCTTCAATTAGAAGAAGTCCTTATTCAAGTTGGCCAAACGTATAGTCCTGCCAGTCAAGCACGTCTTCGCTCAGGATTGCGTACTTTCTTCGACTTTCTGCAACAAAACAACCATCGCGAAGACCAACCTGCAGAATTTCTGGAAGGACCTCGACTGGAACGAAAGCTACCGGTTGTTTTAAGTCAAGACGAAGTTACGGCTATGATAGCTGTTATCGACCTCAGTAAGCCCGAAGGTCACCGCGACAAGGCCATACTGGAAGTACTTTATGGTTCAGGATTGCGCGTAAGTGAAGCATGTTCGCTGAAAGTCAGTCACCTTTATCAGGAAACAGGCTTACTCTTGGTAAGAGGAAAAGGCGACAAAGAACGACTTGTTCCCTGTGGTAGTTCAGCTTGGGAGGCGCTTCGTCACTACCAAAACGGATGGAGAAAACAACTCCCAATCACCCCAACTGGAAAAGATCTGGTCTTCCTGAATCGATTCGGCACTCCATTAAGTAGAATTTCTCTTTTTAACTTAATCAAGCGAACAGCTGCTGATGCTGGAATCCGAAAAGTGGTAAGCCCACATAGCCTTCGCCATGCTTTTGCCACCCACTTAGTGGAAAACGGTGCTGATTTACGCGCTGTGCAAATGATGCTGGGTCATGCATCTATCACCACAACAGAGATTTACACCCACCTCAGCCGCGATTTCCTCAAACAAACGGTGGATCAATTTCACCCACTTTCTCAATGAAGATGATTAATCTCTTTTCACAAGCCCTCATTAATCGGCTATTGGTCCTAATAACCTGCAGCTTCTCTTCTATTCATGTTATTGCACAAGAAAACACGAGGATGCAAGCTCTTGAGCTTCCGGCTGCCAGAGCTCAAGAAAGGGAATATTCCTATACCAATAAACTTTCCGCATTTTATTACGGTAAAAGCCAGTGCGATACCTTCCGAAATTGGTTTGCCGGATGGAACATTAACGGAAGAAAAATTTTCTCTGATTATCAACTCAGCACCAATGCCGGACCACTGATTCGAAAACAATCGTACGAACGCATTCGACCTGATTTGGTGCTTCGTCAGTGGAATGTTGCGGAAGAACGCTTTTTTCTCGCCGACCATCGCAATGTCCTCATTATCCAACTGTCAGGAAAAGACACCCTTCAAGAATGGGGCTTACACTTGAATTTAGAACATGGCCAGCTTATGAAACATGGCCAAAGCATGGTTTACGAACTAAAAGAACAAAAAGGGTGGTTAGCCGTTACCGGAATTGGTCGATTTTATCCTCAAGCACGCCTTCAAACCTTGTTTGTTCCTGCAAAGGCCAAAGGATTCGCCTTAGCTTGGGGAGATAGTTATCAGGAAGCTGCGTATTTAGCAGGATTTGCAAGTGATTCTGCTCAAACTTGGCTTGAACAGCGCCAGCAAAGGTTGAGTAAGTTTGCCGGTGCCACTCAAACCGCTAGCAATCTCCCCGACCTCAATAAAGCTTTGTCGTGGTTGCAGCTAACGCTCGATCAACTCGTGACCGAGCAACAAGGCAAAGGCATTTACGCCGGATTGCCCTGGTTTACGCAATACTGGGGACGTGATCAATTTATTTCGCTACCGGGTACTTGTCTAGTGAATGGTCAATTTGAGTTGGCACGAGAAATCTTACTCAACTTTGCTCGGTTTCAGCAAACCGACAGCAGTTCAAAAGACTGGGGACGGATTCCTAACAGAGCAACACCTGAGGAAATCATCTACAACACCGCAGATGGAACCCCCAGATTTGTGAGTCAAATTTGGGAATATGTGCGTTATTCCGGCGATACTGGAATAGTCAACGCCCTATATCCTGCGGTTTTGAACAGTTTAAAAGGCACATTACGTTATCGAATTGACCGACTAGGATTTCTTTGTCATGAGGATGCCGATACTTGGATGGACGCTAAAAAAGATGGCAAAATTCCGTGGTCGCCAAGAGGCAACCGTGCCAATGATATTCAGGCTTTGTGGGTTTCGCAATTAGAAGCTACAGCCCAATTAGCCCAGATTAAAAAGGATTTTTCAATTGCTCGCTTTTGCGACAGCCTCGCGAAGCAAGTGAGGTTAAACTTTAATCGTTTCTTTCTTCGACCAAACGGAACGATGGCAGATCGTTTAAAG
>JAIXUI010000039.1 GCA_027484125.1 Bacteroidota bacterium
CCCACCTCAATGCTCAATATAAAAAACCTTCGTGGCCTTTGTGATAACGAGCCCGTCCCACCTCAATGCTCAATATAAAAAAGCTTCGTGGCCTTTGCGAAACCATTGCGCCCTCCGCGTGAAAAACCCGTAGTATCTCTCGCAAAGTCGCCAAGCCGCAAAGTCATTTATTAAAAACCTTGTGCCCCCTGTGAAACCCTTGTGGTCGTTGTGATAACGAACCCGTCCCACCTCAATTAAGGGGGGACATTCAACTAGTGTATAGTTATTGTTTACATTTTTTGCCCGAAAAAGTCCTTTTTTAGTGCGTATTGGCATTTTTTGCGGCTTTGTGCCTTGGTTTGGCCTGACATTCAACCGGTGTATTTGCTTTAATTGAACAGGGGTTGTGCTTTAATTTTGCCGGTTCCTTTGGCTGGAATGTTCACATAAACTTTAATTCCTGTTTAATACCGTTTAAAAGGCCTTTTTTGGGGCCTTTTTTCTTTTGAAGTCCTCATTATACAGTGACATTGACTTTGGATTCACTGTGCGCCTCTTTTGAGGCTTAAAGTGCCCTATTTATGCTTCTGTGGCATAAACACACTTTCCAATGCAGGTTTATGATGAACACTGCACCTATATGTTCTTAAAGCATGCTCAAGGCTTAATGGGGTTACAAAAGTACACTGGTGGAATGGCGTAAAATGTTAATGGGGTTACAATTGGGGTTACAATTGGGGTTACAAAAAAGCATGATAAAAATGTAACCCCATTATACACAGGTCTAATGCGTAAACTGCTGTTTTGAATATGCCAAAGTGAGCTATAGCTAAGTAGCAGTAAGGCTCAATTTTGCAGTATGCTGAATGATCATTTTGAGGCACTAAAAAAGCTGTTACAAACAGACAAGAATGAGCTGAATGTTGACTGGTACTTACCCGGGACTGATCAGTATTTAAGTGTTGAAAATGTGCTTGTGGAGTTTGGACAATTCGACATTAATCGAGGTAGTGGAAAGCGTACTGAATGGCGATGCTTGGTGCCATTCATTTTTAGAATTGGGAGTAAGTTGGCTTTACCTGGCGCTGGTGATGCCTTTATGGGGATTGACATTCACAATGAACTAGTGAAAGATATGGTGTGGCTTATTGATGGTAGAAATATTCTACTTAGCTATTTAGATGCTTACCAGTATTTAGCCAACACGCCGGAGGATAGAATGCTCATAAACTCAATGCGCGTAAAAAGAGTAAGGCCAGTAAGTGCCGTTGGAAATACCCTTGTAAGTGAAGTGACATTGTCGGCTTATATGGTCTTTAGCCGAGACAGATTGAGTGTTTTACCAAGTAGTGTTAAAGCTAAATTGAATGTGAATGAGTAGTCAAGAAAAGTTGCCTACTAGAACGGCAAACCGCATAAAAAGGAATGAGCGCATAAAAGTGCGTGTGAATGAACTGCATGAAGTAAAGCGTATGCGAATTGACGATGTCTTTGAGCAGGTAGCTGAAGAATTGTGCATTAGCATATCAACACTGAAGAAAGCATTAAAGGGCAAGTAAACGGTGTTATGATAACTTGCTAACTATCTGATCGAGCTTAAACTCTAGGTTGGTTAAACGGTTTTTAACCTCGTTTTGAATAGCGTTTAAATTGAAGCTTATCTTTCCTTTAGCTTGGTAAACCTGAAGAACCTCATTGAGTGGTTGCTGATAAGGTTGATAAAGAGGGTTGTCTGATTGCAACGTGATTGAACCTTCTTCAGCGTTTGAGCTGTAGAGGCGTTTGGCAACAACTCCATCGGTAGTAACTACAACATAGATGTTACCATTTCTGATTTGCTTTTTAGGATCATCCAGCTTTTTACAAATCACCCATTCGCCAGAGAATAGTACCGGTTCCATCGAGTCTCCGGCTATTTGTATCGCGATATGTAGCCCATGCTTAAACACTTCGCCTGGCCAATGGATTGTGGGCATGTCTTGTAAAAAACGAGCCTCGCCTACATGGTAAGGAAGACCCGCCGCCGCTGGTATATCAAGCATTGGTATAGATGTGAAATCAAAACTTTCCAATACTAATGGCTTTTCGACAAAATCAGTGAAACCAAGAGGTGTATTAGTTACACTTTCTGTCATTTCACCTTTTCCAGTTAATATCCAATTAGGCGATATGTCTTGCGCATAAGCGATAAATTTCGCCAAGTTTTCCTCTGAAATACCATTAGCTTGGGACAGCACTCCCCTTGTTACACCGCTCTTTTTATAGAACTCGTATAGCGTAACACCTTTTAAATCAAGATATTTTAAAATTCTTGACTTAATGGGCGAAAATTCTTGCTTACCCTCTTGCATTAGACGAGATGTCTTGCGTATGTTTGTCGATAATCTCGGACAAATATGGAAACAAAACCATTCAACACCAAACGCCTTGAGCGAGGGGCGCTTGCAAAGATTGCTCAAGAAAAATCTTGCTCGCATGATTATGTAAGTAGCATTCTTAATGGCAAATCGGCCATAAATACCCCACTTGCAAAATCTATTATTCAACGTGCGGAACAACTGGCCACGGAATATGAGGTTCGACTAGGAGTAAAACCGGACTTAGTAAACGCTTAATCACATCCTAAAAGGCTTTAATACCGGGGTTCGAATCCCCGGTAGGATGCAAAAAACTAAACGCCACGAACCTTGAAGCAGCTAGCAGGACGTATATACTTAGAATACCACGAGTTGGTAACTGAAGGCGTATGTAGTGAATCAAATTACAAATTGCTAAAGTTTCGTGGCCAAATCGAAGTTATAGGGCGTGGAGGACGCGGCACCAGTCCTTTAATTGCTTTTGACAGTCTACCGGATAGGCTTAAAAAGCTAATTGAGCTAAAGAATGGAGTAATTGAAGCTGCTGTAACAGCTGATGGGCAGCGCAGTTTGGCTGATCATGTTAGAGCGCTACACAAACGTCACATCAATGAAGGTGACTTCGCATTTTTCAAACAGGTGCTAAGCCATAAAAAGGCAAATGATATCCCAAATAAGGTTTTGAGTCTTCAAAAAGCTGCAGGATGGCTAAGACTTCTTGCTGAAGAAAATGCAAGCTCGCTCACTTGGCTAGTGTGTGGGAATGTACCAGCTAAAACAGCCTTACGAAATGCTGTTTTAGAATGCATTTTAGAAGATGAGCCACTATACGGACTTGCAGTTAGTTCGGTGCGAGTGTTGCAGCGCAAGGAGCTAGAATTTGTAAAGCTCAGTAAGACCGAGGGCATTCATGCTGCATTGGCTTCATTGATACCCGGTCAGGCAGGCAACCGCAATCGTGCTAAGATTGTAACTGAACAACAAATAGCACTGCTTAGAGAGCTACATCGCCAACCTAATGGATACAACAGTGCACAAATAGCCGCTCAGTATAACAATATAGCTATCACCCAAGGTTGGGCAACTATTGACGAGCGCACTGTAATCAGGCACCTTCATAATCCGGCATCACAATTACTTACCATTAGCGCTAGAAAAGGTAAAAGTGAATTGCGCAAGCTGATTCCGGTTATCGAGCGAGAAGCCCCAAGTGCTCCACTCTACTTGGCCGTTCACGACGGTACCCCTTACGAGTTGTATTACCAAGAAAACGGCAAGAGTTGGAATCGCTTAGAAGTAGTCGCCGTAATCGATGCTTATAATTGGCTCGTATTGGGTTGGGCTGCCGGACCAAAAGAGGACACCGACCTGATTAGACAGGCACTACTCAATGCTGCGTACAACATTAAGCAAGCTACCGGAGAGTGGTACATGCCTTGGCAAATGCAAGCTGACCATGCGTTTGAAAAAAGCCTGCGCCCTATGTATGAAGTATGGGCTAATGATGTGACGCTGGCGGAAGTAGGCAATGCTAGAGCCAAGGTGATTGAGCCCTTCTTTGCTCAACTAAGAACTCACATCACACGCAGGCACCCCAATCATGCAGGCGGCAACATCACCAGTAAGGATCATGCTAACCGCGACTGGTTAAGCAAGCACAAGCATTTGTTTCCGGATAAGCAGCAAACGCTGTTGGATATCGCTACCGATATGGATGATTGGAATAATATGCCATGCAGTAGGAACAAAGGTCTTTCGCGAAAAGAAAGCTGGATGAAAGCCTTTGCGGCACTGGCCGATAAAGACAAGCGAGTGGTGATGCACGAAAAAGTGCTATTGGGTTTAGGTAAGCGCCATAATTACGGCAACCGATTAGACCCTGCAGGAGTAAAGGCAACCCTTGCCGGAAAAAGCATCACCTACAATAGCTTAGACACGCAGTGGTACATGAACAACTTAGGATGTGAGTACCTGCTCCACTACAACCCCAACAACCTTGACGAGGTATTGGCGGTAAAGGCCGATGGTAGCGACATGCGCATGCTCCACGAGCTCAATAAGCCTAAGATGGCGCTAAGAGACATGAGGGAAGGAGACGGTGTATTGCTTCAGCAAAGAATTGGATTCCAAAAGCAAATTCAAGAGCAAGTGCTAGAAACAATGGTGGCCGATCTAACCAAGTTAGAGGCCATTGCCATTGCAAAAACCGGATTTATAGAACAGGGTCAGCAAAAGGCCAATTGGAATGCAGCCAAGGCAATCACTAAGGCAGAAATGGATGGATTATACATTCCTGCCGAGGAGAACTTGGAAGTAGTCATAACTCAAAACACAACCAACACTTCAAGATACTATGGTAATGAATGATGAATTCAAGATGAGTGTGGCAAATGCGGTAAAAGCACGCATGGAAACCACACAAAAAAGCCAAAATCAGGTAGCCAGAGAGCTTCAATTGTCAGCGGCTACCCTAAGCAACTGCCTAAATGGAAAGTGGGAAAACATTAGCGCCGAAGTATGGCGCAGTTTATCTCGCTATTGTGGCATAAAATCACAGCAGTGGCCTACAATATCTACCAAGAATTTTACTGCAATTCAAGAGCTGTGTAAGGATGCTAAGGATAATGGCAGAATGCTGGCAGTTGCCGGAGCTACCGGGCTTGGCAAAACCAAAGCGTTAGAGCACTTTACTGCTAATAATCCCCATGTGTTCTATGTTTTGTGCACCAGCACAATGGGACGTGGTGACTTGATAGCAGCGATGCAGCGCTCTTTGGGTGTGTCGTTAGAGGCCAAGGTACACTTACGCTTGCTTTCCGTAATTGAAGCACTCAAGCGGCTGGAAAATCCCTTGCTAATTCTTGATGACTGTGGAAAGCTTAATGACAATTGCCAATTGCTAATACAAATCATGTATGATGCATTAGGCGAACATTGTGGGTTTGTGCTATCCGGCACAGATGCCTTTAAGCGTGAGTTTTTTAAGAAAGCAGCACGAGACAAGAATGGTTTTCGTGAGCTAAAGAGAAGGATCGGGTATTGGCAGCGTTTGGTTGAGCCCTCTTTAGGTGCTGTTAAAATGCTGTGTGAACAATACGAGATTGTTGACCCAGCGGTGTGGAGTTATATGCATAACAGCTTCAAAGATTACGGCACACTTAGGGAAGTGATAGTAAATGTGTGTAGAGTTCAGGAGCCTGTTACTGTGGAGCTAATTCAAAGATTAAGAGTTGGAGGTGAACTATGAGTTCTGAATTAGAATTTTCGGCATACATCAAGCTCATAAGTGATTATGTGAGCACTAATAAAGCCTGGCTTATCGACTTAGATGAAGGAAGAAAAGCAGCAGTAGTGCAGTATGATTTATGTGTACTAACCAACTGCCAAGGTGAACTGCTGAATGAGTTGGTGAAGTTTACGATGAGTAAACTGCAGCAAGATCAGCAGGCAGCCAAGAGTACTGTAGGAGATGTAATAGCACGCTATTGTAAAAGCTTGGGAGTTGATTTACAAACACTATTAGGAGGCTCCCAAAGTAGGCCTTATGCAGATGCGCGAAAAGTAATAGCCTGGACATTAGTTAGAAGGCATGGGCTTAGCCAAAGCATAACTGCCAAGGCTCTGGGTTATTCCGGCAATGCTTCAGTAATCAAGGCACTGCATGAGTTGACCAACATGTATTTGACCAATATGGACTTCCGAAGAATGCTGATGGAGTTCTGTGAGCAGAATAATTTGGATAGCCCTGTATTAATGTAAATGCCATGAAAAAGCGATTTGAACATGAATTCCCATTTGCTGCTATTCTGGGTATTGATGAAAAGCAGCACTTCTGGCTGATGATAGCAATGGGCGAAAACTACCTCAGTGTTTACTGTGGCAATTTCCCTGCAGACATAGCCATCTTCTTAGAGCTGCCAGAATTCTGGCAATGGTTTAAACAAATTGTTACACAAGCTGACCAAGGAAGATTTCAGAGCAGTCAGTTGGCATACATAGAAGCATGCTCCAAGCTTGACGATGTAGAGGGCTTCTATTACAACATGATTTTGTCGCATGATAGCTTGTTAATGACTCCCAACAGAGTGGTTGAGACAGCTTACAAGCAAAGATTTAAACTTTTAGAGAAAACCCAATTAACCCAAACTATATGACAACATTAACTGAAGGGGCAGTATTTGCCCAAGTTGACAAACTTTCAACTGAAGAGTTAGAGCGCTTACTTGCCACACGAAAAGAGAGTGAGCGAAAAGAGGCACAGCGTAGACGTACTGAATACGAACAAACTCGAGATTTGATGGTCAGAGAGCTGTGTAAAGATGCACTGGAGCTTAATAAAAAGCTTCAGCAATTCAAGGCGCATGTGTTTGAAGTGCTCACTGAATTCTACAAGCAGATGCAGGAGTACTCCGGTACTGAAAGAGACTCCAAAGGCAACTTTCAGGTTAAAAGTAATGATGAGCGCTTCAAAGTTCTTTACGCCAGACAAACGGTTAAAGGCTATGATGAGCGTGCCGGACAGGCGGAAGTGTTGCTAAAGGATTTCATGCAAACCTTCGTAAAAAAGAGAGACAAGCAGACCTACAGTTTGTTGATGGCTCTTTTGGAAAGAAACAGTGTTACTGGCGATTACGATCCAAACCTTATCAATAAGCTGGTGAAGCGCCGAGGTGAGTTTGATGATGAGAGGTGGCTTAAAGCAATCGACTTGTTTGTAGAATCCTGGTCAGAGGTAAAAACGGTGGATTATGCTCGGTTTTTTGTTAAGAATGACCAGAATAGTTGGGTAAATATTCCACTAAGCTTTTCAGCGATTCCGGTTCAGCAACATTAACCGGCAGCCCGAATGGTTGCAGCCGGGGTTCGATTCCCCGGCCGGGCGCAACACATTTAACCAACACTTCAACTATGGATAACATGGAGAAGCCGCCAGTAAAGGTAGCTAACAGAAGAATCGGAATTACTGACTTTCTGTCTAAAAAGTTTGACACGTATGATTTTGACGGGCCGTGGAAGGATTCCTTCGGGCAGCCAGAGCGCAACTTTAGAATGATAGTCTATGGTGATTCAGGACACGGTAAAACAGACTTCTGCATTCAACTGGCCAAGTACATGGCTCGGTTTACTAAGGTTTACTACAACTCACCAGAGCAAGGTATTTCTAAAACCTTACAAGATGCCTTGAATAGGCATAACATGACGGAAGTTGCCGGACGTGTAATTTTTGGCAAGGATAGTTTTTTTGAAATGATGGAATACCTGGGCAAACGAGGTGCGCCGCAATGTGCCATCATTGACAGTAGAGATTACATGAACCTTACTCCGGCACAGTGGAAAAAGATGGTTAAGGCTCATCCTCGTAAGGCGTTTATTCTCGTATCCTGGGCACAAGGAGAAAAGCCAAAAGGACAGGCAGCCAAAGACATTGAGTATATGTGCGATATGAAGATTTATGTGGCACATTTTAAGGCGCATTCAAGAAGTAGAAATGGTGGTAACAAGCCTTTTGTCATTTGGGATAAGCCGACTATTCAGTTACCAAGTGGCATAAGTGCACAAACCAAGCTTGAGTTGTTATGATAATAGATGAATTTGTAAAGCTTGTGGCAGATATGCGAAAAGCACAACAACTGTGCGAACAAAACAAGGGAAATCAATTCTTCATTCATCAAAAAATGAAGTGTGAAGAGAAGGTTGATTCTGCCCTTTTAAAACCTATTAAAGTACCATTAAACAATCAAAAAACTCTTTTCCAATGATAAGAACAACCAAACAAAGTGCAGCAATATGGTCACTTGTAAAGCGCCTTGGGATTAATGACGATACCCGGAAGGATTTAATTGCGCAGGTAAGTGCCGGAAGGACGGAATCTAGCTCACAGTTAAGCGAGGAAGAGGCTAAGCAGCTAATTGCTCACTTGAACAGATTATCCAACAATGCGGCAGCCCCCACTCCAGCATTAAATGCCTTAGAGGAAAGTAAGCGTAAAATGCGCGGTAAGATTATTCATTACTTACTTCTTATGGGTTATGGAAAGCCAGGTGTTGAAAGTAGAACAATGCCTAATTGGGATAAGATTAATCCATTCATCATGAATATTGGCGCTAACAACCCTAAGAAAAAGTCGTTAAACAAACTCGACTATGAAGAGCTGTGTAAAGTGACAACTCAAGTGGAAGCAATGTATGCACGTGATATGAATAGAGCCATAAAGAGGAGGTGATTTGTGAAAAAGTTTAAGTTCAAGCTAAGCCCACAAATGGGAGAGTATGTAACGCGTATTGCCAGAAACACAGTTGAAACAGGTGGAATAACATCAATTATTGTTGGTACGCTTTCAGGAAAAAAGGACCATTTTTCTTTGATGGTAGTTCTATTGTGTGAAGGTGTCTTTAGGTCTGTTTATGCTAAATCAGTCATTAGGGGAACAATTAGGACGTTGACATTAACCCAAGCTGAGCTTGTGGCTATGCACTATCTGTTTATTTACAGTCATCCTGGTGACAATATTTTTGCCAATCAAGAGCTTCTTGCCATGTTCGACAAAGCTATACTTTCACTATGACCAGAGATTTTATCGTAACAAGCAAGCAGCTGGAAGGTAGTATTACTTTCTACTATGATGAAATGGATAGGCTCCGAGGTTATTTAGTTGAAGGCGAGCCAACCGATGAGCAATTACAATGGCTAAGAGTGAATGCTAAACAGCTTGAAACGCCAGTGATTTTGAAGCAGTTTTTTAAAAATATCAAAGGATCGGTTGTAGTAGAAAAGCCTATGGATTTGAGTTTTGACACTTTCTGGAAGACTTATAACTACAAAGAAGGTAATAAGCAGCGTGCCATTAAGCTATGGAATGCGTTGTCAGAAACTCAAAGAGCTAGAGCTATCGCAGGAATTAAAAAGTACAACGACCGGCTAAGTCAACGGCCAAACCAAGAACGTGCCTACCCTGAAACATGGTTGTATCAGAGAAGATGGGAATCGATGGAAGGATAGATAATATGAGCAACAAGAGAAGTAAAGATAAAATCCAAAAGCTTGAGTGCTATTGTTGGGCTGTTACTGGGACTTACCATGGCTCAATAATAGATGCAACAACTGAAGGAGAAGCTAGGAGGATATTTCACCGGCATTATAACGGAGAAAGTATCATTCACATTAAGAAAAAGAATGTCCCAGCATGGAGTTTCTGAAAACAAGCGTAACCCGGTCTCAAGCCGGGTTTTTTGTTAGCCGAAAATCCTGTTTAACTCATCTTCAAGATAAACAGCTAATTGGCGTTCGAGCTCCTCGAATGCCTCACCAGGAATAGGCATAAACTGGCGTTGAGGCATTTTAAAGCCTGCGCCCCTTCCAGATTGTAGGCCTTCATTGTGAACTTGTGCGTAATCTTTGTCGCTTGAAACTGAAAGCGTGTCGCCTTCAAGCTGCACCTGAATACTTCGAATTAGTTCTGAAGATTTAACCAGTAACGCTCTCCTGGCATCGCGTGCACCTTGACTTGAGTTAGCATTTCGTCTGGCTCTTGCCGCTCTTGTAGAAGATGTGCTTGAAGGCTCTTTACGAGGTGGCCAAGATTGACCACTTAAATCGCCTTTCCAAGACTCGCTTCTGAAGGATTCATCTACAATTGATTGAGCGATTAGCTCAGCTTTAGCCGGAAGCTTAACCTGAATGAGCTCTCTTAGCTCGGTTTCAAATTCTATTTTTTGAGACATAATTAGAAGTTTGTATGTTTGTGCTCTCGGGGTCAGGGATTCGGCTTTATGTTGATTCCGTGACTCCCCCGCCAAGTGTTTCGGTGCTTGGATTTTGGCCTCGGTAACGGGGCCTTTTGTTTAAAACAACTTGTTAATTAGGTTAGAAGTAAAGTTGTTTTCATAATCAAACCTTCTTATATAGACATACACATTATTTCTGATAAGGTGGATGCCTGAAATCGACCTTCTTCTAAAGATCATTTTAATTTCATCATCTAGCCCAAGGGAACTTATCATACTTGAAATGTCCACAACAACCTCTTTAAGCTTATTATCCTTTATTCCATTCAATGTAGTGTTTTTAAAGGTAGTCGAGGTAGGCGTTTTTCCTTTATAAACTCGAAGTGTTTTCAAATCTGCTATTGCTCCATTGATAGACAATTCTGCATTACGGTGCATCCATCCTTCATCTTTTAGTTTGTCTAACACTTTGTTATCGGAAAAATGCTCTCTGATTAGAATGATGTTTTTTGATTTTTCGGCTATTGATTGAGCTGCCGCCATATTGTCTTGATAGTCAGCTGTGTCGTAGTTAATATGCTCAAAGACGTATCCTCCAGAATCATACTTATGCATCAGTCTTATGTTAGGGTCTTGTTGATAGAGCTCAATCAAGGGTCTGCCCTCATCAATTTTACCCAACATTTCTTCAATACGAGTGCGGTCATTTAGAGATACTCTTTGAATAAGTTCTGAAATGCTAAAAGGGTTATACCCTTTACCGACATTGCCTTTGAACATCGGTTTCAACTCTGGAAGGTTATTTGGCTTCATGGGTGTAGCATCGTGACCTGCCCATCTCACATAGCATCTGCAGTTCCAGCCGTTAGGAGGATAGTAGGTGTCCCAGAACGGGTCAGTAACAGGAAGTACTGTTCCATTCAGCACTTGATGCTCCTCTCTTACTCTTCCATCACCAATGGTGTAATATGCGAGCATGCCTCCTTTTTCTACATACGTTTGCCATTGAGAGGCCATTCTTGCACTTCCTACAGCATGGTTGTATTCGGCCCTTAACCAGTTGTTGGAATACTTCTGGGTTATTGGCGCTACAGCCTTTTTAAACGCACTAAAGCTTCTGAGTTTGCCCTGGTCATCGACTAAAGCGGCTGCCATATCGGCAATTTGGTTATGTTGTTTAAAGGCGCTAAAGACCGATGCATTTATCTTGAGTTGTTCCAATAAAAGCGTGCCTTGTCCTGTAGCCAGGTTGCCACTTTTAAAGCCTTCCTCCATCGCTTTTTCAAGTATAGTCTTGTACCCTTGAAAAAGACCAATGTCATTGTCACCAGCTTTCAACTTGCCGTTGAACACCTTGTCAATGACGCTTTGAATTATTGGCTTCAGGCTAGTGCCAAAGCTTTTTCCTGAACTAAGGTTGATGGTGGAGCATCCGCACTGTCCGTATTGCTGGTCTATCAGATTGCTGAACTGCTCGAAGGAACTCTTCAGGTTAAGGCTTAGGCTTTGGGCTTTTTTCCGGAACGACCTCCCGGCGCTTGTGGAGGGGTTGGCTTTTGATTGCTAGGCTTTTCAGTATCGGCTACCGGATTGAGCTCTACAAACTGAAATTTCATGCCTTTAAGTGGGTATCCAAAGCGTTGGCTTAAAAAAGGCATCAGGGTTTCATTGATTTGCATGGCTAACCATGCCCGATCATCCTCTACAATTTCACCCATCGTCCGCTCTTGAGTTTCACTGCTACCCACAAACGATTTTTCAGCTTGCATAGCAGTTCCTCCAGTGGTAAGTATGGCCATCTGGTCATCTGCATACTTGATTTTTTCAGAGTAGATTTTATGCATATCTCCATTATTGTTTGGATAAAGCATTTGTACTCTGTCGAGTGAGTCAACTATGACATAGGAATTTGTGCCGAAATTTTGAGCCATGTTTTCCATTTTGTCAATTTCGGTGTCGTTCATTCCATCCGTGGCTAATGCTAAAAGCGGCATCCCAAATTTCTCGCTTGCACGTGACCAATCGGAGCGTGAGTAGTATTTGTAAATAATTTCTCGCACCAAAGGACAAAGCATACCAAGGTCATCAGGCTCTCCAAATTCGATAAGATTAAACTCAGGGTTTTCGCGATATGGTATTCCTGTTAGGTCTGTTGCATAAACAAGCAACTCACCTCGATTGGGTAATACATGCTCTCTAGGTATTAGGCAGTTGGCCTTTACCTGATATTTAATGTCGCTGTCATCAACTTTAACCGGGTTTTGAAACTCGATTAGGGAGTGGCCAAAGAAACGTGACTCTAATGCCCATTTAATTGTTTTGTAAAACCATGGTTTTTGAAAAAGCTTGATAAGTTCCGGGTCTTCAAATCCGGCATCGTCAACTATACTAAAGGGCGTTCCTGTTGTGCGCTTAATCCTGGTGTCAATAAATGAGAATAAACGAGGGTCGCGCATTGCCTCCTTGTACAGCATGTAAAGTTGAAGGCGATTTGGATTGTTTGGGTCTTCTGCCATTTGAATAGCAGATTCCCATTCGTTAATCTTCAGGTTAGCTTTAAAAAGGTATGGTCTGATGTTTTTAATTGGGCTCTTTGTTCCAGGCTTTTGTGGGCCTTGTGTGAGCTTAAGATTTAGGCGGTCAAAAAAACGCCACGTCTTAAATTTTATACTGGCTAAGGTGTTCATGCGTGCTTGGGGGTTATCGTTGAACTGGGGGCAATTTAAACGGCATTTAAACGGTGTTTGATTGACTAGTGACTGCGCTTAGGTTGCGAGCCCCATCTAAACTTAGTTTTGGGCTCTCCTTCGGTGTTTACTCTACGAGGCAAGTCAGCTGGTTGCTTTGCATCGCAAATGCGCTCAAGAGTTAGTAGACAATCTTGATAATCTACTTTGATGTTCTCCGGAGTGTTTACTTGAGCCTTTTTGTAAAGCATCCAACTGGCAATGCAGCAACACCACCAAACTGCTCGTTTAGGGCGGTCTGCACCCGTGGTTGAGAATACGGCTTCAACATCATAAAGCTGCATGAGGTACTCTTTGACGGTTGCTTCTGCTGTTAGAAGTATTTCGTCAACTGTGTTGTCGTTGTATCGTGAAAGCTGATTAACTAGCTTTTCATCGATGTGGGAAAAAAGGTCGTTTTTAGTTAGGAACATAACTGAATGGTTATCGCCTGTAGGCGTTACGGTCTGATGAATTCTTATACTTACCCGTTCTTGTAGAAGTGCTTGATACTGCTTTTCCGCTCAATGAAATAGCCCCTTCAACTGCATCTGGCCCGTCATCGTGAGAAAAAGGAAAACCAAGGAATTGGTCTTTTAGGGTTTGCATATCAGGGGAGCCTATCTTATCCTGATTAAATATGACCAGAGCTCGTTCGAATAATGGGCTGATGTTTTCAATACGAGCTGTTTTCTCGGGTTTTTTTCTTTTGTCGCCTTTGATGGGTAGTTGATAGCCTCGAGAAGAGCCTTCTTCTACATATTCCTTTAAAAGTATGTCCTGGATAAAATTAGACTCCATGTAATGCTTGCAACTTGCCTTGGGGTCTTGTTTATGAATCCAATACTGCAAATCATAATGTGCGGCAACCATTGCCCCAACGCTGGCTTGTCTTACCCATGCCCATAGGATATGATACTCTGTTCCGGTGAATCCAACCAGAACAATTGCCTTAAAGTCATTTTTTTTAGTATCCTTAAATGATGGGTCACAATAGCTAATTAACGATTGGTATGCAGAAAGCTTCTTGCGGCATTTACTAAAAACAATATGTTCAGGCTTGAAAACAAAGCCTTCTTCCATGTGCTCATGGAAGTATTCAATGGCTGTGTTGCGCGAACCCATTTTTCTAAAACGCCTACCGAGTTCATCAAGAGAATATCGCTCTATCCATGCTGGACGAGCTCCTTCAATGCCAATTGCTGATTTTCGATGTTTATCGTCTTCAACTGCAAAAACCTTGATGTGGCATATATCCTGACGCTTAGGCATTCCTGGTTCTATGTCACCAACTAAATGAGCCAATATGGATTGTTTATGGATTCGATTACCAGCGACAATCAGCCTTGATGCTTTGATAGGCATACAGCCTAAAAAGTCGCCTAAAATCCAGTTGACTGCATCATTGACTCTCTCTTGATTACGTACAATTGCTTTGTCGTCAATGTCGTCAATAACCCCGTAGTTAGGGCGCTTGTCAGCATTTCGCACACCGCGAGGAGACTGGCCTCGTCCAAATGCCCAAAAACCAACACCATCTTCAGTAATAAAGTATCCTTCAGTCCATGACCCTAAAGCTGCCTGTTTTCCAAAGTCATCAATGTAACGTTGGTTTTTTAGAAGTTCTGCTTGAATATCACCTAGAAGTATATTGGCTTTCTTTTCATTGGCCGATGCGATAATCATTCCTGTTAGCTCGCCTTTAGCTTTAAGCCACATAGGCACCAGGACATTGACAAATACTGATTTGGCGTGCTCTCTTGGCCACTCCAATATTGCCATGATGTTAGGGTCTTTCTGTATTTTTTTTGCTGACTTAAGGTGAAACCAACCTAGTGGTGAGCTGCAGTAATGTGGGAAGTAGTACTGGCAGAATTCTGGAAAGTTTTCAAGTAACCGCTTTATACGCCTTTTCTTCTGTTCGAACGACTCTTGGCTAATACTAACCGTGGTGGTATTAATCCTTTCACATAGCGTTTGCCAGTTTTTGTACGCTTTTATGTACTTCTTGGGTACTTCATTAATAACGGTCATTACTGAGTTGCTCTTTTAGTTTGAATGAACTCATCAATTAATGGAATGAGTTTTTTAGCCAATTCTAGGTTTTTGCTCTGAACAAAATCTATTAGCTCAGAGGCTATAGAAACAAGTTTGTCCCATTGAGTTTCTTGGTCTCTGATTTGGGCAAAAAACTTGGAAACGAGGTCGGCCTCTTTGCTTTGAATTAGTAGTTTCTCCAATTCTTGCGAGGTAGGGTCAATGTTTTCAGCAAGCTCTTGCTTCTTTTTAGAGACAATAAGTTTAATAATTGATAATTGGTGGTGAAGTAGGTCACTAATAAGTTCCTTGCTGGCTTGGAGCTTGGAGCGATGAATGTCTCGTTGAGCATGCCATTGTCCATCCTTGCACCATTTATTGATTGTTTGCTCGGTGCGATTCATTACCGTAGCTATTCTTTTTTGCTCCCAACCGAGCATAAATAAGTGTCGAGCTTCTTGTTTGTCAATCTCAGGAGTTGCCATGCCTCAAAGTTGAGCTATCCAAAGCAGCCTTATTTGCACTTATTTCCTCTAAGCATCAATAATTAAGCTCTAAGTATCTGATAATTACCTTAGAGTAAACAAGGGTTTGTGCGCTTTAAAGGCTAGAGTCAAATTTGACTCAATGGAATTTTTGTTGGCAGACGAGGAGGTAAATGGCTATGGATTTCGCCTCTTGATGAGTGGAGGAAGATTAGATCGGTTTATTGCAAATCCGGTTATGTTCTTCAACCATAAGCGCGAAGAATTGCCTATTGGCAAATGGGATGGAATCAGGGTTGAGAATGGTAAACTAATAGCCACTCCTGTTTTTGATGAAAAGGATGATGAGGCTTTAGAGATTCAAGGAAAAGTGGACCGTGGATTTTTGAAGGGGGCGAGCGTTTCTATAAGCCCTATATCCGTTTCTGATGATCCAACATTAATGATGCCTGGCCAGTCTCTTCCAACCATAACAGAGTGGGAAGTTGAGGAGGCGAGTATTGTAGGTATTCCAGGTTCGAAAAAAGCACTGAAGCTAAATGTTAATGGTGAGGTTATAGACCTCAGTAATGACTCCTATGATAAGGTTAGCGCTGCATTCACTCAACTTCTCAATTCTTCCAATAAATCTATGAAAAGAGTACTTCTCAAACTCAGCCTTGCAGAATCTGCAACAGAAGAACAGGCTGTTCAATCAATTGCCGAGTTACAGGCAAAAGTTCAAGAGTTAACACGTCAGCTTGACGAAGCTCGAAATGTCTCACTGAGTCTCGAACGCCAAACCAAAGAGGCACTAGTAGATGATGCAATCGCCGCTGGTCGTATTCCTGCAAGTAGCAGGGAAGATGCCATTCAAGCTGTATTAAACCTTCAGTTGGAGCAATGTAAAAGCTTGTTGTTGTCACTAGCGCCTACAGCATCAGCATCAAATGTGATCAAGCCGGGTGATAAAACAGTAGCCGAGCGTAACTCCTGGAGTATTCGTGATTGGGAGGTTAAAGACCCTAACGGTTTACTCAATCTAAAGCTCAATAAGCCCACGGAGTACTCACGCCTTTTTGAGGCATTTTATGGTGAAAAATTCGTCAGCTAACCCCCTGTTCAACCTTCGTATTTACTACAAAAAAATTGCATTTAAAACCGCTTTAAAACCCGTTTAACGTGAAAAAACACCTTCAATTTTTAACCATTGTATCGCTTTTTGCGATTGCTATGGTAGCAATCTTTTTCCCATCGGAAGCCTCGGCTGCCATTGGTTGGAGCTTTAGTACAGATATCGATGCTTTTGTATCACTTGGTGCTGCTCCCCTTGTAACCATTTTTACAAAGGATATCGAAGCTAACTTGTTTTCGGATGACGACTTTACCAATGAGGGTATTGATGACACTGCCAATGTTATTGTAACTCAGGGGAAGTTTTTCGCCAAGGTTAGTGTACCTCAAGCAGGAGCGGCTCCTACTGTAGTTAAGGGTGATCCTGGAATTAACCGTGCTGTCTCATTACGTGAGGATGACAATTTAGATTATGACATTGTTGCTCATAGTACCTTGCCTATTGTAGTTACTGACTTAGATGAAATGATGGTTAGTTATGCTAAGCGTCAAAATCTTATCCAAGAGCATACCGATGCACTAAAGCAAAGTATTGGTGATCAAACAGCCTTTGACTGGGCTCCTTCTTTGGCTACCCAAATGATTCGCACCTCCGGTTCAAATGTCAGCGCTACCGCTCCTGCTGCCACAGGGACACGCAAAGCTTTTATCCTTGATGACTTACAAAAAGCAAAGACTTTGTTGATGAAGCAAAAGCTGCCCAAGGGTGACATAACAGCTTTGATGGACCCAGACATGTATGAGCAGTTAATGTTGGATCCATCGGTAAAAACAGCAAGTGCCTTTGGTAAGGCTGTGCTTCCAGAAGGCGTTGTTGACCGAATCCTTGGAATCAACATCAGAGTGCGCAGTAATGTGGTTGTGTACACCAATGCAGCGACGCCGGTTAAAAAGGCAGTTGGTGCAGTTGGAGCTGCTACTGACAACCTCGGCTGCTTAGTTTATCATGTTCGTAAAGTGCGGCGTGCAAAAACGGCAGTGAAGGTGTTTATTGACCAAGATGCTCCACAGCACTATGGTACTGTAATTTCTGCTCAGCTTTTTGCCGGTGGTAGCCACTCGCGTAAAGACCAAAAAGGAGTTGTAGCAATCATTCAAGCTGCAGGCGTTTAATCCTAATAATCATAAACTACAAGGTGCCAGTGCTCCCGGCATAAGCCCGGAGCCTGGCATAAAAGAAGTAACACATGAAGCATTTTCAACTATCTGAATTTGACTCGCCTGATGTTCCAGGTTCAGGAAAGTTTATGCAGCCTTCATTCCTGGCTTTACTAGACCGAGCGAGAGAGCTTGCTGGGTTTCCTTTTGTGGTTGTAAGCGGATTTCGCACTAAGGACCATAACGAGAAAGTTGGTGGTGAAGAAAATAGCTCTCATACGCGTGGCTATGCCGGAGATATTCGTGCAAGAAACTCTCAAGAGCGCTTTGCTATTGTAAATGCGGCCTTGAAGGTGGGATTTAATCGAATTGGAATTGCCAAGTCATTTGTTCACTTAGATAACGACCCTACGTTGCCGCAAAGCGTAATGTGGCTTTACTGATGAAATTCATTAACTCATTTGTAAATGACTTTGGCTTTGCTTCGAGTCAGGCAGTTTTAGAAAGTCTATTTCCATCTTCAAGACATGGCTTAAGCCCGATTGTATTCCTAATGGGAGTACTCTCGGCGGTATGCAGTTCTTTGTTTGGCATGGAAGGGCTGTTGACTTTTGCCTTTGTCAATGCGCTATTTCTTGAGTTTGTTTCAGGCATTGTAGCTTCTAAAGTTTCTAATGTGCCGATGAAAAGCAAGCGAATGTTTCGCTTCCTGTTCAAGCTATTCATAGTAATGAACGTGCTATTTATTCTTTGGCAGTTTTGCGAGGCGTATAAGTCTAAAAATGTCTTAGTATATCAACTTTTTCTTGGTCTTCACACCCTAGTGATTGTGGTGCAAGCATTAGAATACCTAGTGTCTATTCTTGAAAACCTGCAGGTTATAACTGGTAAATCAACCAGTAGGCTTTCAGGTGCAATTAATAAAGTTTTAAACCGCCTGTTAAACGGGCAAAACCCAAACCAATCATGAAAGACAATCTTTCAGCAAACAATCTTGTTGAGCGTATTTCCGAGCCTACGCCTCCATTTTGGAAAAAAGTGCGCCGGATAGGTCTAATAGCTTCTGCCCTCGGTGGAGCTGTTATAGCAGCCGTAACTACTGGAGGTGTTGCTTTACCAGGCGCTGTTTTGGCTGTGGCTAAAGTTGTAGCAACTGTTGGCGGTACTGTTGTGGCCGCATCTTCTTTAACCTCAACTGAACGATAAGATGGGGGGGCGAAAAAAAGGATTAAGAGGTAAGTCTGCTGTAATGGTAAATGAAAATCTAACCTCTGTACCTGCTGTTGCAGGTGAATCATTGCTTAGCAAGCCTGATGCTAATGATGTAAATGAAAGTCAGGCAGAGAAACAGCCTTTAGGTCAAAATGGTCATAGTGAAACATTGGGTTTGACCGAGGAGGGTAAAGTTGACCATTCGAAGTTATCTCAAGGAGATGATGAGGATATCGACGACCAAGAAGTCGAAGGAGATGATGAGGATATCGATGACCAGGAAGCCGAAGGAGATGATAACCATGATGATGAATGCGAACTTCCGGAAACCATTGCCGAGTCAGCAAAAGACTTTTTCACACAACATTCAGAAGAAGGGGTGTTTTATGCCACTGAAGATGGCAATTTCTTTTATGAGCGTGATCAGCATTTAGCTAAGCATCATGCTCAAGTAAGTAAAATAAGGCTGTTTGTTTTAACCCGAGAGAAACATGGCTAGGCCAGCAGTATCTTTTAAAATTGGAAGAGGAGGCTTGGAGCGTCAGCCACCTTCTGAAGATGGTGTTGCAATATTGGTGGTTACACGACCTGCTGCTTATGTGGTATCTGCTGGAGTTTTCACATCGCTTCCTGCTGCAGAGGCTGCCGGTTATACTGAAGCGTTAGACAAATCCAATAATGCACTTGTTTGGGAGCATATCAAAGACTTCTATGAAGAGGCTGGAGATGGAAATGAGCTGCATGTGTTACCACTTGCTGACACAGTGACTTTAACTAATCTTTTTACAACATCGCATGCCTCATATGCTACACTGCAGCAATATTTAGCTAGCCAGCAAGGCAAAATTAAGCTGATAGCGGTGGCGCTTAATCCTGCTGGTGCTGAAGCTGTCGGAGCTAATGGAATTTCAACTGACTTGGCAAGCGCAATTCCTTTGGCGCAAGCTTTTTGTGATGCGGAAGCCGTCAACTACCGATTTGTTGATGTGTTTCTGCCGGCTCGAGGATTGTTACTTACTAACTGGTCTAATTTGGTTAATCTACGCACATTAGTAGCCACTGGTGCGCGTAATGTAAGTGTATTTGCCGGTCGTTACGTTAATCGTTGTGCCACCTTAGTGGCAGCAGGAATTACTAAAGCTAGTAACTATACTGCAATGGGCTTGCGCTTAGGAAGGGCGGCTAAAGACCCTGTAAATAGAAGTCCAGGTAGAGTACGCTCAGGCCCGGTTGTCGGAACTGGTCCTGTTGCCCTGAGCGGTGGTACATTGATTAGCGCTCTCTCTTCAGCTGATATCACTGTAATTCATGATCGAGGTTTTACCTTTCTTCTTACTCATGTAAGGCGCACAGGCGTTGGATACTTCAACGATGATCCTGCTTGCATTGATATCACCAGTGATTATGCCTATGTTAATCGTTCAAGAACGATTAATAAGGCGCTTAGCATTGCATATGATGTGTATTTGGAGGAGCTTAATGACGAATCTTCATTTGACCCTGCTACTGGTTCGCTAGCTCCGGAGTTTGCTAAAGGGTTACAAGCAGAAATTGAAACTGCAATAGAAACACAAATGATAGATCGTGGTGAATTGAATGCCGTAAAGGCGAACGTTGACCTCGATCAAGATACCATATCTACAGACAGAGTTGATATCACTTTGAATTTACAACCAAAGGGTACAAATCGGAATATTCAGGTTACAGTTGGTTTTGTTAAATCGATAGCATAATGGTTAATGGTCAAGAATATGCCTTTGAAGACATCAAAGTGCTAATAGCAGGATTTCCTGCCGTAACAATTCAGGAAGTCGAGTACACCTCTAAAAAGGAAGTTACCCCTATTTATGGGCAAGGCAGCAAACCTCGTGCGCATGGCCGAGGAAAAGAGGAGTATAGTGCAAAGATTGTTGTTCTGCAATCAGATGTAATTGCCATGCTCAATTCACTTCCAGAGCGTAAGCGCAAGCTTACGTATCTGAGTCCCTTTAATGTAGTGGTATCGTATGCGCCGGAAGGTGGACAGGTCACTACTGATATTATCAAGTCTTGCAAGATTCCTGAGTTTAAACATGGGTTTAAGTCAGGTGATGGCCAAATGCCAATTGAAATTCCGCTCGTAGCATTAGACATTCAATACTCCGCTTAAAATGGAAAAAACTAAAATTTTCACACCGGAAGAGCTTCAAGCTCTCAAATTAGCCCATCAAGGTAAAGAGCTCTTTATCATTGAAGTAGAAGGCACGCAAGCAGTTGTAACATCCCCAACGCGAGCGCAAATCAATGCGGCTATTCAGGGATCGAAGAAAGCGCCCTTACGCTTTGGCGAAATCTTACTGGATAATTGTTGGGTTGATGGAGACGATCAAATCAAGACCAATGATCGCCTCTTTATGGGGGCATCAGAGCAACTGCAGGCACTCATTGAGCCAACCTCCTCAAGCATAAAAAAGCTCTAGAAGAAGCCATTCCCACATCTGGCGAATTCATCAGAATTGGGAATGCGCTTCTGCGCTACCATTATGGAATTGCTGACCCTGACTCGCTTGATGATGATACGTGGTGTATGTATGTAGCAGAGATAAAGTGGATTCAACAGCAACAACAAGAGCAATTCAAACAAAATCAGGAAACCCTACTCGGTAAGTAGGGTTTCCCATTAATCCAGAACTATATGTCGAGACTCTATACGTGGGTAATGAAAATGCAGGATATGGCATCGCCTGTTGCTGATAGAATTGCCAGGTCTGTAAACAAGGCCTCCGAGACTGTGGATAGATGGCGCACTAATGTAAATCGTGCTAGCAGAAGTTCACAAGAGTTTGGTGCCCATGTTGCAGGGGCAAAGACTCGCATCGATTCTTTGGGAACTAGTATAGGCTTTTCTTTAATAGCCCAGAAGGCAAGAAGAGCTCTGCAGTCTATGACAGAGTTTAAAGCTGGAACAGAACAGGCTACCGTTAGTGTAAGAGAGTTTAGCACTAAAGGCTTAAGTTCTGTATTGTCAAAAACCGGTCTTATTGCATCTGCAATTGCAGGTGTTAGTTTAGTAGGCTTTACCAATGATGCTACTGCAGCTTTTCGTGAATCCCAGAACATAGATAGGGTAATTCAGTTTACTGGCGGAAAGGATGGGGCTAAAAACCTTCAGTTTGTAAACGACATAGCAAAGCAACTTAAGCTACCTCTATTAGAGGCAAAAGAAGGGTTTCGGCAATTCAGTGGAGCAACAATGGGTACCGCTTTGCAAGGGCAAAAGACAAGAGAGGTGTTCAAGTCAGTGTCTGTTGCTTCAGCTGCTATGGGGTTAAGTGCTGAAAATACGCAGGGAGTTTTTTTGGCACTAGGCCAAATGATGAGCAAAGGCAAGGTGTCTGCAGAAGAGCTAAGAGGTCAACTTGGGGAAAGAATGCCAGGTGCGTTTAATATTGCTGCTCGTGCAATGGGAGTTACTCAAGCACAATTAGACAAAATGATGGCCAACGGGGAAATCATGGCCTCCGATTTCTTGCCTCGGTTTGCACAAGAGCTGGAGCGTACTTATGCAGGGGCTTTACCCGGATACTTTAAGTCAGCACAAGCATTTACTAATGATTACAACAATCAGCTTCAGAAGTTTAAGGTGGCTTCAGGCGAGGCTTTAATGCCAGTTAAATTTCAATTTATGGCGCTTGGTCAAACCATAATGAATATGCTTTTGCCAATTATAGTGTCTGCAGGAAAGTTTATTAATGACAACTGGGGATTAATAAAGGATACTGTATATGCATTGTCCTTGGGCATCCTAGCCGCTGCCGGTGTGTTGTTGGTTTATAAAGTCTATGCCATAGGTGCAATGATTGCATCTCAAGGTTTTGCCGGAGCAATGACTGCTTTGAATATGGCTTTTTTAGCCAATCCTGTTACATGGCTTGTACTAGGAATAATGGCATTCGTAACAGCTATTGCATTGGCATATCAGCGTGTTGGTTGGTTCAGGGGTTCAATTTATGGCTTGTGGGAAGCTGCCAAAACAGTTTTTGGAAACATAGGTGATTTCTTTAAGCGCATCTTTGAGCCTATTTTTAAAGCTATTGAAGCCTTCAAAAAAGGAGATTTTGCTTCTGCAGCTAAGTTTACGGCACAAGGCTTATTTAATATCTCCCCTGTTGGCCTAGCTGTTGAGGCCGTTAAAACAGCCTCAGCAGGTGGATTTACAAAAGGTGTTGGAGACTCGTTTAATAAAGGATACAACAAAGGTGTTGCGGAAATAGCAGCTAAAAAAGCCAATGAAAAACAGACGTCAACTTTGTTTGACTCTTTTGCAAAGAGCTTTATGGCCGAGGCACCTGCTGAAGCAGCAAGTGGAGCTGGCACCACATTACCTTCTTCGCCTAATTCTGGTTCAGGTGCTGGAGGAGCTAGTGGAGGCTCGTCAAAACCTAAGTCGATCACAATACACATTAATAACCTTGTTAGAGTTGATAATTTCAATGGTAACTCAGCTGAAGGGGAAAAGCAGGTAACTGATACAGTTATTGAAGCTCTAATAAGAGCAGTTACAGGAGCTCAAATCGTTTTAGAAGGCAATGAGTAGGTTTAGTTTTTTCATTCCTGGTGCTGGATTTACAGGGGTTCCGGGTTTTAGGTTTATTCCCGATCAAGGCTTGGTTGCAATCAAGGAGGCAACATTAAGTAGCAATGCTTCACAAGTTGATAGACCATTCATAGGTGAAATGAAGCTTGGGGCCTTTGTTTTTCCATTAGACCCTATCGTGCAGGTACAGCAAGGCAAAAAGATTGTAAAAACCGAACTTTCAGGCTTCCCAGGTACTGTAAAGGAAGATATGGGGTCAGACGATTATCGCATATCAATTCTTGCTGTGCTTCAAAATGAAGATTCCGATGAGTATCCGGAATTCCTTGTTTCTTCTTTACGTGCTGAAATAGAAAAGCCTGGTGCATTGCCCATTTACAACAAGCTTCTTTCTGTTTACAATATCACCAACATAGCTATTGAAAATGTTGAGTTCGAAACGCCGGAAGGCTATGGAGCTCAAGTTATTGTAAGAATAAGTGCTCTTAGCGATTTTTTGCCAGAAGTGATTTTGATGAAAATGTTACAAGCATAGGTATGGTAAAGTTTGCATACGACATCATTATCGATGGCAAGTTTAAACTCGCGTTTTTTAGCGAATTGACCATTAATAGCAGTTGGAAAACTGTAGCTGATCAAGCGGTAATAAAGCTCGGAGGATTAAAGCAGGGGATAGATTTACCATTAAAGCAAGGAATGACAATTGATATTAATCTTGGATACGACAATGTGCTTATTAATGAATTCAAAGGCTATATATCTGAGCTTGCTCCGGTAAGTGAAGGTTATGAGATTAAATGTGAAGACGGTTTTTATTCATTAAAAAAGATGTATTTCGATGGGAGTTGGAAACGAATTTCATTGAAAAGTTTATTGCAAACGATTGTGGCAGACACGCCGATAAGAATAGACAAAAGTTTACCTGAAATTACGTTTGGCCCATACCGAATCGGAGCCACTACGAGGTATGGCGCTCTTGAAAAGCTTTCAAGGGACATTGGATTGGCAGTTTACTTTCGCAAGGGTGTATTGTTTGCAGGATTGCCTTACCAGGACGGATTCAATCAGAAGCGAAAAACTGTCTATCTATGGGGCGGAGGGATGCCCAATAATCTTACTTGGGCAAGTGTAGAAAACACTAAAGCACAAGTAAAGGCGATTGCCATTATGCCCAATGGTAAGCGCAAAAGCGTAACCGTAGGCGACAAATCAGGACCAATAACAACAAGGTACTTTTACAATGTGGATGATGAAAAAGAGCTAACAAGACGAGCTGAAGAAGCTATGAAGCAAATGCATTATGAGGGTTATACTGGGTCGCTAACTGACTTTGGTGGCTTTCAGTTAGTTGCGCACGGCGAAGCAGTAAATCTAATCGACCCTAAGTATCCAAAACGAGCTGGTGCGTATCTGGTTGAAGCTACAAAGGTCAAAGTTGCTCCACGACAAGGTTACAGAAGAGAGATTTTTTTAGGTCCTAAAGCATCGTTGTATGGCCGTTGAGTCAGTAGATAATGCCAAGGTGCTGGAGTTTCTCTTAGCGTTAAAAAAAGCTCTTGGTACAACTCGCCAAATTATTGTGGCGATAGTTGATGAGATAAATGATGATGACACATTTGATTGCACACCGATTGGGGGTAGTGCTAAGTACTTAAGTGTTCAAACAAAGCTAGAACAAACAGAAAAAAATGCTTTTTACATAGTTCCAGAGAAAGGTAGTTATGTTTTACTAGCAAGTGCGATTACCGATGAACAGCAAGCCTTTTTGTTGTATGCTTCTAATCCTTTAAAGATTGTTTGGATATCCCCCAAAATAGAGTTTAAAGCCAGTTCAAATGGCACTGTGGAGGTAAATGCCGATAAGGTTGTTTTCAACAAAGGAGCTAATGGAGGATTAGTTGTAGCTGACTCATTAGCTAGCTTCTTTAATGACTTTATTGCGAATTATAACGCGCATACTCATGCTTCATCTGGTGCGCCAGTAGCTATTCCCTTAAGAAATGTTGTAGCTAGTCAATTTGAAAACTCTAAGATAAAGCACTAAAAATGGCTAGTGATTTCTTGCTCAATGAGGATTTAGATATTGTTATACACAATAAGGATTTCGTTTTTGGAAATTGTGATGTCCAAAATATATCCTTATTGCTTCAGTATGCTCCGGGTCAACTAAAGGATTTTCCATTCTCAGGTATCGACATCCAAAGCTATTTGCTCGATGAAGTGAGTGAGGTTGAAATTGACGGTGCAATACGTTCAGGCCTTGTCGCTGACGGGGCAACTGTTTCAACTGTGAAAGTAAGTTTAGAAAAGATTGAAGTAGATGCCAATTATTGAAGTTATTCTTCGCCCTGGTCAAAGCTTGACTGACCTTGCATTAGAGCGTTATGGTGCAATTGAAGGATTGGGGGTTATTCTCAATGACAATCCAGACCTACAGATTGGAGTGCTTCCTGGTACAACTCCAATTAAGATAAACACGGTATGTCCTGAAATTACGGTTAACAACGTTTCCGTGAAGGCATTAATTGAAAAAAGAGGTACTGAAGTAAACAACGAAAAATATTAATGGCACGTACAGAATCCGAAATTAAGCAAGTGATTAATGACTCGATAGCTGCTGATCCGGCAGTATCGGCACTAACTACTAATACCAGTGCTACTGCAATTTGGCGACTGTTTATTGGCGTATTTGTACGATCAATACAGGCGTTTGAAATCCTTTTTGATTTGTTTAAGTCAGATGTACAATTAATGATTGACTCAATGAGACCTGGAGACGAATTATGGGTAGCTCAGAAGGCCAAAGAGTATCAACATGGCAATAGCCTTTCAATAGTTGATGGAAAGCCTGCCTATGCTACTATAGTGCCTGCTAATAGAATAATTACGCAGGTAGCAGTTGTAAACAGGTTTGGTCAGGTTTGGGTTAAAGTTGTGAAGGGGGAAGCTCGTGCAGCGTTGACAAATTCGGAGCTCACTGGCTTTTCGTCATATATGAATAGAGTGATGTTTGCAGGTGTCGAAGTAATATGCATTTCGCAGGCTTCAGATAAGATAAAGCTTAAGGTTGATGTTTATGGAAATGCATCTTCACTTGAAGCTTTAAAGTTGGCTGTTCCGGATGTTTTACGTTCATTTTTCCCAGCTCTTCAGCTCGATGGCTCATTTCAGTTGTCCGACTTAGAAAGTGAACTCAAAAAGTTAGAAGGTTGTAATGATGCCGTTGTCTACGATGTCGAGCACCAATGGCAAGGTGAGAGCGTATGGTATCCTGTGACTCGTCGTGTAAGTCCTGTTTCAGGTTGGTTTGAATTTGCAGCTGGTTGGGATATAGACACGCCTGGTGTTAACCTCAATTACTATCAACAATGAGGCGTATTAACATTAATGGGTTTATCGCTGAGCTGATCCCGTTTCAAATTAGAAAGCCTAGAATTGTAGCCTTTGTTCGTGCTCTTTGTTCGCCACTTAATGCAATTAATGTTGCTTTTGAAGAATTTCAGTCACAAAACAACTTGTTGCTATCACACAATGCACAGGTAGCAAGCTTAGAGCATTTTATCAATGAACGCTTGGCGGATGAGTTGTTCACCTCAGTTATTGTTAGAACTGAAAATGACAAAAAGACTGTTCTTTATCGCTTCTATAAGTATGAAGCTGAAACGGTTACTTATGCAAAGTTTAAATCTGAAGAAGGTATCCCGACATTCTGTTTCAATCAGGCTGATAGGTTTGGAACATATGATTTTGTCATTGATGTTCAGGAGCCAGAAAACATCCCTCTTTTTTCAAAAATCAAATCGGAGGCATTAAAGTTAAATCTTGCCGGTAAACGATTTAAAGTCAAGTACAACGACACTTTCATACTTTCACATGAATAAGATTAGTTTTTTCACTGGCGGACACCCGCTATTCTACCCTACCGACATTTCATTTCTACAGGCTGCATTTCGGCAAGCCTTGGAAGGTGTTAACAGCATTTATGGCTCTAACTTTATACTAAGCGGTGTTCTTCCTAATGGAGCTGGTGGTACTACTGCTGGCTTTATTGTATTAAATGGCGAAGTTATGCTTGTGGATGCTGTTGCAACTGCAAGTGTGTTTACTACACCAGTTTGGGTTCCGGTTGAAGTTGTTGACCCTTCTATTGGTGCGGTAGTTTATGGTAATGGGGTGTCAAGGGAGTGTCATATCATTAGAAAGGCGCGTCTTGAAGAGCAGGCTTCGCAGCCCGAAAGAGTGCTAGCTTCGGCAGTGAGGAGGCCATATAACTTTAATAGGATTTCCATGCAAAACCCATTTACTACTGCAAATACAATTGCACCTGCGATTACCTCCCACCTAAACAGGGTGCATGTTTCGGGTACAATTTTTTTAGCTAATACTTCAAGCACATCTGGAGCAGTTTGGTTTGCCACTATCCCCGAAGGTTTTCGACCGACTGAAAGCAAGTTTTTTGCTTGTTACGGGGTTGTTTACAATGCAACAGGAAGAGATAGCTGGCGAGTCAGAGTTGATCCGGACGGTAAAATGTATTTGTTGGATGTGGTTACAGGGCACTCGACAATTGATGCTAATCGTGACAAAGTATGTTTAGACACAATCATTTTTTCAATATGATAAAGCTATTGAGAGGACTTGATCAGGTAGTGGATGTAGACCTAATGGATGACTTAGGCACTCCAATTGACTTTGAAGATTGTCAAGAGGTAACTGTTGATTTAATGGTAAACAAGAAGCCAGTCTTCAATGCAACTAAGACTGGTGATTCTATTAAGCCTAAAGCAGGCATTCGCAATCAATGCTTCTTTATTGTAAGCAAAGATGATACTTCAACGTGGTCTACAGGGTTTTGCGAAATGAAAATAGTTATTAAAAGATACCGCTCTGATTTAGGTCAAGATTTAACTACTGGCGATATCAACTTTTTATTTGAGGTCATATGAATATCAAAGCAAGAGTAAGGCGAGATCGTTTAAAGGTCACTTCGAAAGTAGAAACACAAATTGAGGCCAAGGTAGATGGAGGGAAAGGGGACGTTCCTAAGCATGAATGGTCGGGAACAAGCCTTCGTTTTCAAAATCCTAATGGAGAGTGGGGTGAGGCGGTTGATTTAATTGGTGCGGATGGCAAAGCATTAGAGTTAAGGCTTAATCAATATACTCTTGAGTATCGTGTAATTGGAGATATTGATTGGATCACACTTGGATATGTTAGAGGCCCTTCTGGCAAAGAAGTGGAGTTGCTGCTTGAAGGGTTTAATCTGCTTTGGAGGTATGTTGGTGACACTGCATGGATTAACCTTGGTAACGTGAGAGGCCCTTCAGGACCAGGAGTGCCATCCGGAGGAGAAAATGGATTTGTTTTGCGTAAAAAAAGTGCGGCTTCATTCGATACGGAATGGGTGCCTGACACGCCTCAAATGGTTAAACAGATGCCTGCTCCCCTCAATGCAGCAGGCCCTCTAGCTTGGAATCAGACAGAATATGTGATTTTAGAGCGTTCAGGAAACGCATTTCCTACAACAAATTTGTTTGACGGAAGGCTGTTTCGTTTAAATGTACAGCCATTGTCAGTGCGCATCGGTGGTGTTGACCAGACGGTGTCTGGAAGAGGGGCTATTTTTGAATACAATAGCAATGGCACGCCCGGTTGGCGACCAGTAGGGGGCAGATTTAATGTGTATAGTAATATCGTTTCATCTGCCGGTAGCAGTATCGCGTCAATTGGAAGTACTACCGCATTAACTGAACTTGTCCGAATTGAGCTGCCGGGATCACTGTTGACTCCCGGATGTACGATCAGATTGAAGGGAACAATTGTTGGTTCGTCAAGTAGTGTTAACTCCTACGGCGTGAATCTAAACATTCATCAATCTTCAGGCAGTACGCAATTTAGTGTTGGAGCTCGTAACACAACTGTTGTAAGCGGCGCAGTGCTTTTTCAATGGAATAAAGGTGTAAGAGTAGGTGCTCCGAGCTTTTTGCAGGCAGGCCCAGCAGCCATTGAAAATGACACTTTTGGAGGTGTTGGGCAAAACTTGCTAACGGTATCCGCAGTCAATGTCGTTTCGCAAGGTTTTTTTATCACCCTAAGTGCCAACAAGGGAGCAGTGGCAGATGTGTTACGATTGACCAGTTTTGAAGTTGACTTTGAATATCCTAACTAATGAATGACACCTATTATGCTATCGTAAAGCCAATGCCTGTAACTACTGAAGAAGGCGAGATTGTGATGGATCAGCAAGTGATTGTTGATAATCCTGAGTTGGTTGAACCAGAGTTTTACCACACCCTAATGGTATGCTCTCGTTCCACTGGCTCGTGTTTACCTTTAGCTACAAAAGAGGAGTTGTAAGGTTATTAATTGAGCCTAACAGGAATGTTGCCCTTGTAAGCGAAAAAGGCGTATTGCATTTTGAGCAAATGAAAATGTCAACCAAATTGTCAAAAACGCCAATTACCTATTACGGTGGCAAGCAAAGAATGCTCAACCATATTCTACCTAGAATACCTGAGCACCAAGTCTATACTGAAGCTTTTATCGGTGGAGGCGCTGTTTTTTGGGCTAAACAGCCAGCAAAACTTGAAGTTATTAATGACCTTAATGGGGAGTTGATAAACTTCTATTCAGTTGTAAAGCTTCGATATCCAGAGTTTCAACGCTTGGCATTGGCTACGTTGCACAGCAGAAAGACTCACAAGCAAGCATGGTTGATTTATTGCAATCCAACCGATTATGATGAAGTAACAAGAGCATGGGCGCTTTGGGTTCTTTCAAGTCAAGGGTTTGCCGGTAAGCTAGATGTATCATGGGGCTACGACAAAAGCAAAAACACCATGGCCATAAAGATTCAAAATGCTAAAAAAAGACTTAGCGAAACAGACCTTTCTACTCGTTTGGAGACTACACAAATAGAGTGTAATGATGCACTTAAGGTTATACAAAGTAGAGACAGTGAGTCTTGTTTTCATTATATCGACCCGCCGTACTTTAACTCAAATTGTGGTCATTACTCTGGCTACAGTTTAAACGACTTTGAAAAGCTTTTAAAAACGCTTTCAAACATTAAAGGAAAGTTTCTTTTGAGTTGTTATCCTTCTGATGTTTTAACGCATCATGTAGAAGCTAACAGTTGGGCAACAGCCTCCTTTAAAATGCCAATAGCAGTATCAAAGAACGCTGTTAAAGACAAGACTGAAATGCTTGTTGCCAACTATCAGATATAGTCAAATCAGTGTGCTAGCTATATCTAAAAAAAGGGGGCTTTTGCCCCCTTTTATTGTCCATGTAAATTCAGTCAAAATACACCGGTTGAATGTCCGGCAAATTTGCTCAAAATACACTACTGGAATGTCGGCGAGATACACCGGTTGAATGTCCGATGATACGATTCTTTTAACCTTACTAGATTTTTAAAATAATTATTAAACCTAAGGAATCATGTTCATTTAAAGGTTATTTCTACTGGATGTGATAAATTAGTGTAGCATTTATGCCTAAGCTTTA
>JAIXUI010000070.1 GCA_027484125.1 Bacteroidota bacterium
AAAGATGCTTTGGTGTTAGACAATAGTTTTATGTCCAGAGAAGAACAGCTAGAATGGGTTTTGGCGCATGCCCGTAAACTTAAAAAGTTGGCTTCTCAAAACATATCAAACACTCTTAACGAGAAATAAGCGTCGGCGCCGTAAATATTCTTCATCCCTAACAGCTCGCCTAACCGATCTGTTCCTACCGTAAGCGGGCCTAATCTCAACATGACGCCAACCCCTGCTTGCTGATATTCGTAGAGGTTAAGTGGCAAACCTATTTCAAGAAATGACCATTCCACTCGTGGTAATAAGGCCAGATGGTTCATTCTTTTGATAGCCAAACCGGAGTTATCAAGCCGGTGTATCCAGGAAAATCCGACCGCAGCCCAGTCGCCAATTCTTACATCAGCCTGAATACTTAAGCGGGTGTTAAGCATCAAACTTAGACTTTCAATGGGCTTAATGACCCCATTTTCTGAGTATTTTGCCAGTAAAAGCGAATCGAAATTACTTATATCGTCGCCAAATACTTTTTCACCATTGCGATAACCAAAACTCGCATTGGTGACTTCATTACCCAACACACCTTGATTGATTGATAGCCTACCGATATCCAGCAAAGCAACTCCAACTTTCCATCGATATGCCGGTCTTAACTCTTTCCTTTTATATCGTTTAAACACCTGACTGAAAGAGTAGCAATCTGTTCTTCCTCTCTTGACAATTCTCTTTGCTCTCAACTTTTCTCTTTCTTCATCAATTGCTGCAAGGCTGAATCCTAGGTCTAAACCCATACTTGCTGATTTGATAAGTGGAGAATTGTCGAGCGGACCTGGGATGCTTGATGCGTAAGACATATCAAGGTTGTTCACTGTTAAAGTATCCTCCCTAGGAACTTGATATTGTAATTCTTGAATAGAAAGACGAAATGCGCCAAGGCTGTTGAGCCATTTTAACCCAACACCTGCCGAAACCATCCAATCCCTGTTCCTAATAAACATCCAAGAAGCTTGAAGATTTGTTTCCGACCAAAGCGCACCATTGATATTTAAATCTTTTATTGTTAGTACAGAGTCTAGGTATCCTGAATAGTTTATACCCTCAAAAGCATGCCTTAAGGTTACTTCACCCAAGTCAACAGTCGAAAATACCCCATGCACTTGATTACTTAATCCAAATGTCCATCTGGGCCCGATGCTAAACATTAATCCAAGACCCGAAGTGGATGTTTGACCAAAAAGAAAATGGCTCCCTCCATTCAACTGCTCACGAATAAACCGGTCAGCTTGAACTTGTTTGTTGATTGAGGACTCATTCCATACATCAATTTTAACCCCTCGTTGGAGCGAACTTATGGAAGTTGCATCCAAAGAAATTGCTGAATTTGAAAATAAAACCCCTGTGCTTACGAGTTGAACATCCCAATTCAATGGATTGATCGAGAGAAAAGAAGGATTTAAGCCACCAGCAGCAAGTCCGGAAAACCGGCCAACACCCGTTGATGCAGGCGTTTGACTCCAAACGTTTAATGATCCCAGCAGGAGTATAAGCAGAACGCTAATGCGAAATCTCATATTTGTTAAAAAACTTAAATGTAAAGTAAAATAAAAAATGGAAAGGAACTACCAATTTTACAAAATCAATGAAACCAAGTTTTTATGTGTTAGGCATTGGAATGGCGCTAACCTTTTTTTCAGCCTATTCCCAGTCTGTTGACGTACTCCTTCAGCCAGGAAAGCCCCGTTCCTCCGCTTGGTTTGCCGATTACACCCAAGAAGTAACAGGTAGGATACAGTTATTGAATCGGAGTTTAGTGATGAATGTAGAAGGAAGAAGCCTGAAAAAAGGCTTCAGTTTGGAACCCAACACCTCTAATTCTGTTGGAATTAGTGTAGTTCATAAATGGCTAGGGGTATCGGTATCCGTTCCATTGCCAGAGCGGGAATCACTTACAAGCAAACGGGGAAATACCCAAGCATTAGACATCCAGGCCTACGGTTTCACAAGAAGATTTCTCATCAATGGCTACTTTCAGCGATATACAGGGATGTTTATTCGAGCTCCCAAGCCCGACGAGCAGCCCTTAGAGACAACAGAACTTTTTATCAAGCGCCCTGATGTACGAATGCTAAGCACCGGCGTACTTGCCCGGTATGTTTTCAATTCCGCTCGACTTTCACAGCGGGCAGCTTATGTTGGATCGGAAGTACAATTGCGGAGCGCAGGCTCTTTGGTGGTGGTGCCTTCTATCAACTGGCTTAGTGTAAGCGCAGACTCTTCCTTGGTTGGAGACGACTTTTTCAAACCAGGGCTTAGAAAAGACAACTTAAGTACCGGGAACTTTTTAAACATTGGACTTGGCACAGGCTATATGTTCACCTTGGTTTTTTTAAAAAAGTGCTATTTCAGTATGAATTTAACTGGAGGGATAGCCTACCAACATCAGCAAATATTTGCAGATGGAAGTTCTAGTATCTTAGATGAGCTTTCTACAACTTGGAATTTTAGTACAGCCGTAGGAATAACAGGAAGACGACTTTTTGCGGGCATCATGGCCTTCAATAACAGCTATAACCATCGCTTTCAAAACTTAAGTTACATCAGTTCAACCTTAGAGGCTCGCCTTTTCTTGGGTTATAGATTAGGCCTTTCAAAACCACTTTTACCTGACAACCCTTTTAAATGGCATCGTAATTGAAAAATACCCGCACCGCCAAAACAAGGACAAATTGGCAGAAAGATTACCATTCATGAATAATACGCCATTCCAACACCTGAGTGATGAAGAGAACGATTTTCTTCCCGTATTGAATTACGAGGAAGAACGAGACGACACCCAGGAATCGATACCCCAACAATTACCCATTTTACCACTGCGCAACACCGTATTATTTCCTGGTGTTGTGTTCCCCATTACTGTTGGCAGGGACAAATCCATCAAACTTATTCGTCAGGCTTATTCCGGAGATAAACTTATTGGAGTCTTCTCTCAGAAAGACATGACCATCGAAGATCCGGGGTTTGATGACCTTCAATATGCAGGCACCCTCGCAAAAATTGTCAAGATGTTGCGAATGCCCGATGGCAACACCACTGTCATCATCCAAGGGAAAAGACGCATTGTCATCGGCTCTCCACAAGCAACAGAGCCCTTTCTTATGGCTCAGGTAGAAGCTTGGCCCGAAGCACGCCCTGACGATACCGACCAGGAATTCAGTGCGCAGATCGCTTCAATGAGGGAAATGGCTCATCAAATCATTGAATTATCGCCCAATATCCCTAGTGAAGCTGCTATCGCTCTTCGAAACATTGAGTCTCCGCTCTTTTTAGTCAATTTCATCGCCTCAAACCTGAATATTGAACTGGCTAGAAAGCAGCATCTTCTTGAAATCCAAGACCTTAAAGGGCGTGCCCATGAGGTTTTATCCTACCTAACCCAAGAACTACAACTTCTTGAACTGAAGAACCAGATTCAGTCGAAGGTTAAAACTGACATGGATAAGCAACAGCGGGAATATTTTCTCCATCAGCAGTTGAAAACCATTCAGGAAGAACTAGGGGGGGTAACACCTGACCTGGAAGTACAAAACTTGAGGGAGCGTGGTTTGGCAAAAAAATGGCCGGAAGCGATTGCCAAAGCCTTCTACAAAGAGTTAGACAAACTTCAACGCATGAATCCAGCAGCAGCTGACTATTCTGTGGTGCTCAACTATGTAGAACTGATGCTGGAGTTGCCTTGGGACCACTTCACCAAGGATAAATTCGACTTAAAGCGGGCATCCAGAATCCTGGATGAAGACCACTTTGGCCTGGAAAAAGTAAAAGACCGCATTCTGGAATACCTCGCAGTGTTGAAGCTTAAAGCCAACATGAAAGCACCTATCCTCTGCCTAGTTGGCCCTCCGGGTGTTGGAAAAACCTCACTTGGTCGCTCCATTGCCAAATCGCTTGGCAGAGAATATGTCAGAATGTCACTCGGTGGAGTTCATGATGAGGCGGTAATACGTGGTCATAGAAAAACCTACATCGGTGCCATGCCGGGTCGTATTCTGCAATCCTTGAAAAAAGCAGGTAGCTCCAATCCGGTTTTTGTTCTGGATGAAATCGACAAAGTAGGGCAAGATATCCGTGGCGATATTTCCTCTGCTTTGTTAGAAGTGCTCGACCCGGAACAAAACAACACCTTTTTCGATCATTACCTCGAACTAGACTATGACCTCAGCAAGGTGATGTTCATCGCAACTGCGAATTCTCTTTCTACCCTTCAACCTGCGCTGTTAGACCGGATGGAAATCATCGAAATCAATGGTTATACGTTGGAAGAGAAAGTAGAAATTGCCCGCAAATACCTACTTCCTAAGCAGCTCAACGAACACGGTTTAAAAACCACCGACTTAAAAGTCAGCAATGACCTGTTAGCTAAAATCGCTGAAGAATATACCAGAGAATCCGGCGTAAGGGCGCTGGATAAGAAACTCGCCTCTTTGGTGAGAGGAATTGCCAAAAGGAAAGCCTTAGGTGAAACTTACGACAAGAAACTTTCAGCAGACACGTTGGTAGAAATTCTTGGTGTTCGACAATTCGACAAAGACCGCTATCAAATTTCGGAAAAACCCGGAGTAGTGACAGGCTTAGCCTGGACATCCGCTGGAGGCGATATTCTTTACATTGAATCCTTATTAAGCAAAGGAAAATCGGGCTTTACCATCACCGGAAACCTCGGCGATGTCATGAAAGAATCCGCGACCTTGGCTTTGGCTTACGTAAAAGCCCATGCCGCTAAACTCGGTATTTCGGATGCACGGATTGAAGAAACCCACGTTCACATACACGTACCCGAAGGCGCAACACCGAAAGATGGCCCTTCAGCGGGAATAACCATGTTGACCTCTTTGGTTTCCGCCTTCCTTGATAAACCCATCCTTCCCGCCATTGCCATGACCGGCGAAATTACGTTGCGAGGAAAAGTACTGCCGGTAGGAGGCATTAAAGAAAAAATTCTCGCTGCTAAACGAGCAGGCATTCGGCAAATCATTCTCTGTAAAGACAACAAAAAGGACATCGACGAAATCAAGCCGCACTACGTAGAGGATTTACAATTTCATTTTGTTGAAGAAATGGAGGAAGTGTTAAGACTCACCGGCTTGCTGAACTAATCTCTTTAGGCGAGTAATCCTTCGTATTTTTCGGCCATGAAGAAATTATCCCTATTGGCCGTGGGCCTGTGCTTGTGGATGGTGCAAGTACAGGCTCAAACTAAATTACTGACCATTGAAGATGCTATTCTCAAAGGCCGAACAACCTTAGCGCCAGAGCGCCTATCGCAATTAGCGCTCATCCCGGGCACCTCCGATTATGCTTATGTGGGGAAAAAAGAGGGAAAAGAGGTCCTGATACGCTCTCGTGCAGGCAGCGGTAAAAAAGACACCCTGTTCGGATTTGAAAAAATGTCGAACTCGTTGTTGAAAGCAGATACCAAAGCGGAAAAATACAATCGGTTCCCATTCTTCACTTGGAAATCAGGCAACGTATTGGAGTACAACTACTCCGGAAAAAGGTACCGTTATACTTTAGATAAAGACGAAACCTCGCTGCTAACTTCAGACCCTGCAGACGGAGCTGAAAACTTGGATCGTCATGAAAGCAGCAACCATGCAGCTTTTGTTCGCAACAACAACCTCTTCGTACAAGTCAAAGGAAAAGAAGTGGCGGTTAGCAAAGATGGTGGCCAAGGCATCGTGTATGGCAAATCTGTGCATCGGGAAGAATTTGGCATTACCAAAGGCACTTTTTGGAGCCCAACTGGTAGCCATTTAGCCTTTTATCGCATGGATGAAAGCATGGTAACAGAATACCCGATTTACGATTTATCCAAGAAACCGGCCACGCACAGAAACATCCGCTATCCGGTTGCCGGAGCAGCAAGTCATCACGTGAAGCTTGGCGTATATCAGGTTTCTACAGGAAAAACCTGGTATATAGAAACCGGAGAACCCGCAGAACAATACTTGACCAACATTGCCTGGACACCTGACGAAACCGGCATATTAATCGCCGTTTTGAACCGTGCCCAGAATCACATGAAGCTGAATTTATACGAAGCAGCTACCGGCAAACTCATTCGCACCTTATTCGAAGAGAAAGACAACCGCTATGTAGAACCTGAACATGCCGCACTGTTTGTTCCCGGAACAAAAGACGCCTTCATCTGGCAAAGCGAACGCGATGGCTACGACCATTTATACCTATACAACTTGCAAGGCAAACTTATTCGCCAACTTACCAAAGGCCCTTGGGTGGTTACAGCCGTACACGGATTCGACCCTTCCGGCAAAAACCTGTTCATCAGCGGAACCCGTGAAAGCGCTTTAGAACAACAAATTTATCGCGTCACCCTTGGCAATGGCGAATTGAAAAAGCTCACTTCAGACGCAGGAACCCATATGCCATTGTTTAATTCAGCCAAAACCCTTTGGATTGATAACTGGAGCGCTGTTAATGTGCCTCGCGTAATCGCTATCCGTGACCAAGACGGCAAGTTGATTGAAAAGCTGGTACAAGCAGGTAATCCCCTGAAAGATTACGCCATGCCTACCGTTCGCAGTATTACATTGAAGGCAGAAGATGGTTTCGATTTATATGGCAGAATTTTACTTCCACCCAACTTCGACTCTACCAAAAAATACCCAGTCCTTCAGTACCTCTACGGTGGCCCACACTTGCAACTTGTAACCAATTCGTGGCTTGCGGGCGCCGACTTATGGCTGGTTTACATGGCACAGCAAGGCTATATCGTCTTTAGTATGGACAATCACGGGTCGCCAAACCGCGGCCGAGACTTTGAACAAGCCATTCATCGTCATTTAGGCAAAGTAGAAATGAGCGACCAATTGATTGGAGCCCGCTATTTACAATCGCTTCCTTATGTTGACGCGAAGCGAATGGCCGTTTACGGTTGGAGCTTTGGTGGATTTATGACCACCTCGCTGATGCTAAAATCGCCGGACACCTTCAAGGTAGGAATTGCCGGAGGGCCGGTTATTGATTGGAGCTTGTATGAAATCATGTACACCGAACGATACATGGACACACCGACAGAGAATCCGGAAGGCTACAAAGAAACCAACTTGCTCAACCATGTGGACAAACTCAAAGGACGACTCCTGCAAATTCACGGTGGAGAAGATGGTACCGTATTGTGGCAACACAGTCTTGAGTTCCTGAAAGCTTCTGTAGCCAAGGGCAAACTCATCGACTATTACGTATATCCGGACCATGAGCACAATGTTTCGGGTCCTGACAGGGTGCATCTGATGAAGAAAATCACCCAATACATCCAGGATCATTTGTAAAAATGTCGCGCCTCCTCCTGATCCTTGCTATTCTTTGGCCTTGCCTGACTCAAGCACAGCCAACGAAACCCACCACGAAACCCGTGGCCAAGTATGGCTTAAGTTTATCAGGAGGAGGAGCCAAAGGGCTTGCCCACATTGGGTTGCTAAGAATCATTGACTCGCTCGGCGTTCGCATCGATGCGATTACCGGCACGAGCATGGGAGCCGTGATGGGCAGCCTTTATGCAGCAGGCTATAGTGGCGACAGCTTAAAACAGATTGCACTGAATGTTCCTTGGGATTTGCTTCTCAGCAACAAAGTGCGATTAGACCAAATCAACATCGAAGAGAAAGATGAATTTGGCCGTTACATGCTGGAATTGCCTGTACGGAAGCTGCGCCCGCAATTGCCTGCCGGACTTATTGAAGGCCAGTTATTGGCCACATTACTCACCAACTTATTCTTCCCTGTTCACGAAATCAATGATTTCAGCAAATTGCCTATTCCCTTTAGGTGTGTAGCTACTGATGCGGCTTCCGGAGAGGCTGTAGTGCTAAAATCAGGTTACCTGCCTGATGCCGTGAGAGCTTCCATGGCCATTCCAACAGTGTTTACTCCTGTCAAGCTTCAAGGAAGGCTGCTCATCGACGGGGGCATAGCCCGAAATTTTCCGGTTGAAGATTTAAAGGAAATGGGCGTGACCGAAATCATTGGAGGCTACACCGGATTCCGATTGCTGCGGGAAGAAGAACTGAACAATGCCTTCAAATTATTCTATCAAACTCAATCTTACATTTCAGCAGCCGACGCACAAAAACAAATCGATCTCTGTGAAATCTTTGTGGACAACAGTCCATACCTCGGTGATTTAGGAGCCGCAGATTTTGGAAGCGCAGCTGAAATCATCGCTGCCGGTGAAGCCGCTGCCCGAACCTTGATTCCAGAGTTGCTTTTGGTCGCTGAAAAACAAAAAAGAGAAGGTGGCGCTTCTTATCGTCGTCCAACCTTACAACCTTTTAGCCAGCGTGTTTACTTGAATTGCATCCGGGTTGAAGGCGCTTCCAATGAAAACCTCATGCTTATTGCAGGTAAATTAGGCCTCCGCGAAGGTTATAACTATAATTTATCTGACCTGAACGAAGCCGTGGAACGCATTTTTGGAACACGCTTTTTCGAAAAAGTCAATTATTCATTAGAAGGCGACAGCTCTTCTACCACCTTTGTCTTGCGGGTGTTAGAAGGCAGAAAAGGGTCGCTGAAGTCAGCCTTGCACTACGACTCTGAGCAATCTTCCGGACTTCTTATCAATCTCACCTACCGAAACCTCATCCCTTCTTCCAGGCTTGTAACCACCCTCGATTTCTCCCAAAGACCCAAATTCAACCTGCATTGGTATCAGTTTGGTGGACCTTCACAAAAAGAATGGCTTTCTATACGATACCTCTATGAGCAGCAAGCACAGAATATTTATTATGAAGGCCGACTCAATCAAAACCTAAGCTCCGAATTCCACAAAGTCGCGATGGGGGTCAATACATCACTCAATACCGCCTCTGCCATTGGCTTCGAAACCGACTACCAATTCTCTGTTTTTCGCCCTGACATCGACCCACGAGATCTTAACGAAGCACCTGAAAACAGCTTGATCAACATCCGCATGCGCAACTTAGGATTCAACTTCCGTTGGTGGCGCAACACCCTAAACCAAGTGCTGTTTCCAACACGTGGACATCAAAGTTTTATAGAATTTAGAATTGCTGGCGAGCAGAGTTTCAGCATCAACTTCTTCACCAAAGACAGTTTATTCGCCAATAACGCACTGAATTTCAGATTTTCTGAATCCAGTCAACTCAGGTTGATTGCTGACCATGCAGCTCGGTGGAGCCGCCCTAATTCAAAAATCACCTGGATTGCCAGAGCCGGCATTGGACTGACATTCAATGCAATTAGCGACACCTTAAATAATTTAGAAACCTCCAGAATTAACTTACTCGAGAACTTCTACTTGGGTGGGTCTGATTGGAGGATGCGTTCGAATACCATTCCGTTTACCGGCTTAAGACGCAATGAAGCATTTATCAGACAATATATCTTAGCTGGAATGGGGGTTCAATGGCAATTTTCAAAAAGCGCTTTTCTTATTCCTTCTATCAATATAGGCGTTCTTGGTTACGATTTTGGAGAATTTGTTAAAAGCATCACCAAGTTTGAAGTCAATCGAAACAACGTTCAAGATGAAAATGCGCTCATAGTTTCTACAGGAAGTGAATTTCTATTTGGATATGGGCTGACATTAGGATTTAAAACCATTCTCGGGCCTATCCTACTTAATTTAAGTACCGTGAACGACTTTAGCGTTCTTCGCTCACACCTTCAGATAGGATTCAGGCTTTAAGACTGAGGAAAATCGAGGCCTCTTTCCTTCAACAACATAGAAACTCCCCGGGTAGCCGGTAACTGAAGATGCCGAAAGCGAGTTGGCCCAATGCGTTCCGACAGCCAATGAGGCGTATCACCGGGATCTATTAAAACAATCGGACAATTATCAGGAACAAACTCGTACAAGCTAGCAGCCGGATAAACAAGCAATGAGGTGCCAATAATCCAAAACTCACTGGCATTTTCTGCTAACCTAACCGCCTCATCCATGAGCGGCACCGATTCACCAAACCAAACAATATCAGGCCGAAGTTGAGCGCCTTTGTCGCAGTGGTCTCCCAAATTCAATCCTTTTTCCCCAATCGGATAAGTTAGTCTTGGGTCAAGGACACTTCTGGAACGAAACAAGGACCCATGCAGATGCAATACTTCATGGGCTCCGCCCCTTTCGTGTAAATCGTCCACATTCTGCGTTACAATTTTGGTATTAGGAAATAACTGTTGCAGATAGCCAAGTTGTTGATGTGCTAAATTGGGCGAGGCCCTCAACGCTTGCGCTCTTCGCTCATTATAAAACCGAAGTACCAATTCTTTATTCCTTTCCCAAGCTTCCGGCGTTGCCACGTCTTCTACCCGATAGCCTTCCCACAAGCCATCAGAACCACGGAAAGTTTTTAATCCGCTTTCTGCGGAGATGCCGGCACCTGTAAGCACCAATAATTTTTCAAGTGAGTTATGCTTCATCATCGTCTTACTCTTCCGCCTTTCCAATAGCGTTTGCGGTAATAATCTTGTTTGAGGTTGTCAATTCGAACGCCTTTGCTAGTGCTTGCATGCGCAAAGCGACCATTTTTCAAATAAATGCCCACATGGGTGGGCTTATCTTTATTGTCCATATCAAAGAATACCAGATGGCCCTCTTTGAGCTTCCTCTGGCGGACTTTTTTTATTTTTTTTACCTGCTCAGAAGTGCTACGCGGAATTTCTATTCCATAAACACTTCGGTACAAATGCTGGACATATCCCGAACAATCGATTCCTTTTTTGGTGGTTCCCCCTAAGCGATAAGGAGTGCCCCACCATTCATCCACGTGGTTGTAAAGTTGCCAGGATTCGCGCTCGTTGATGTCGGCTTCGAGGACGGCTTCGTACTTCTTCACCATCTCAAGTAAACGGGCATTCTCAACCGGGTCATCTACCAACTTCTTGCTCTTGCAACTACCAAGAACAAACAGAAGAAAAATGAGCCCCAGCAACCTTCGGGTTACCAATCCCCTCATGCTTCCTCTCGGTGTACGGTTTCCGGACTAAATGCAGGAATACAAATCGCCCAATAATGAACAGCCTCCTCAAAAGGATTGCTGTACCGAACCCTGGTTCCGGCTTTTATCAATATCGTTTCTCCGGGTCCGAGGTTCAACACTTCTTCCTCAATCTCAAATCTTTTCTTTCCGGAAATAACAATGGTAAACTCATCGAACTCAGGTGTTTGAAAAGGTTCTGACCAACCGGCCGGCGCCATCATTCGGGCCACGCTGTAGCCGCCGTTGCCAGTGCTGGCTAATCCGTGGTGCTCTTCAATTAATTTTCCGTCGGTAGTAGGAATTACAAAGGGTTTTGAAAGCTCGTATGGCATGATGCGTTAGTTTTAATTAGGTTAATGCGGTTATTGCTTCAGTATTTTGAATGTCCTACATCCTTCATCCTGACAAAGCTGAAGGAAATAAAGCCCCGGATGAGCCTCAAAAAAAGGCAATTCAGCAATTCCACCGTCGAAATTCACCACTCCTTTCTTCCAGCTTTTTCCGGCCATGTCGGTAATGGTGTAGTTCCATAGGCCACGATTTCCAACTTCAATCATGACTTTGTCGGTTACCGGATTAGGATAAATCCGAACATTTGCGCTGATTTCCTCAACGGAGGTAGTCACATTCCAAACGATACGAACCAAACGCGACACTCGCGCCTGCAAAGCCAATGGGCCAGCCTCTGCAACAATGGTCCAGAGGTAGGTTCCGGTATCCGGGATGGCACCAAGTGGAGCTAGAGCACTTCGTAATTCGGTAGTAGTAAGGCTTATGGTGGTATCAGCGCCCGCCGACTTGGTGAAAAATGGCGTAGAGAAATTAGCTGCGGGAAAGTCCCAATAACATTGATAGGTTACTGGAGTTAGGTTGGAGCTTCGGCTGGAATTCCATCTTAAGTCGATTGGAACTGATGAAGTTCCTGTGGCAATTACCAAGACACTGTCTGCTGGAGCTAACAGACTAAACCTGGAAAGTGTGTCAGCAAAACGGGTGAGGTTAAGGCTAAAAATGGAAGATCTGCGTGTTTGCGTTCCTATTTGCGCTCTTATTGCCCACCTCAGGTTGTAAGTCTGTCCCTGAAATACTCCCAATCCCGCAAGTAGTGAGTCTAATTGCCTGCTTGGAAAACTAAAAACAGTGTCTGTTCCAACCAATTTCTCGAATATCGGTGCGCTAAAGTTTCCTGTTGGAATATCAAACATCAAGGTATAGCGCAAGGAATCCGGAAATGAACGGGGTTTCAACCAGCGAAACACTACCGGTGTGAGGCTGCTGCCTACTTGAATGGTGGAGGCTTGGGCAGGCGTTACAGGAGCAAATGAGCCAATGCTGTCCAATACCCTTTGGAAAGTTACTTGTACCATCGCATTGGCCGGCTTTTCCTGCCCGATGGATTGGGCTTTTAACGAGAAAACCAAAGACCGGCTGTTGCCAACGGTGGTTCCCAAGGTTTGCAACAAGGCATTGAGCTGAACGTTGGAGAAGTTATAAGTGGTGTCGTTGAGCACCGATCCGGTCCAAATTGGTGCATTTCCCGATGCTCCTGGGGTGTCAAGTTGCAGGGTGTAGGTAATGGGATTATTCCTCAAGTTGACCGATTTACTCCATGTAACGCTCACCGGATGGTTGGTTTGCTGTGCCAACAGTACTGTTGAATTGCTAGTAGGACTTAAAATGGCGAAGGAAGAAAGACTGTCAAGCACCCGATGGATGCGTAAGTACCGAATTGAGTCCGCCAATCGGAAGATTCCGCCTGCTTGAGCTTCTGCTGCCCAAAATCCTTCAATCGATTGGTTTACCAAAATACCTGCTGAGTCAAGTAAGGTGTTCCATTGCGCATTCGAAATAGAAAGACTGTTTTGTAATCCGCCATTTGCAGACGGAACCGACCAAGTAGGGTTTTGAGGATTGCCGTTTAAAGGCCAAAACTTCCAACGGTAAGTAAGGGTATCTCCCAAACTTTGGGAGGCTGATTGCCACACAAAGGTGGAGTTAATGTTGCCCGAAGCTGCTACATCAAGCACCAAACTATCCGCAGGCAGCAAGTTCGAAAAGCGGGAAATGGTGTCTAGTTTTCTTTCAAAAACAATAAGATTAGCATTGCCTGACAATCGACGGTTGCCTCCATAACTTGCAGAAACCGCCCATTTGAACGACGCCGGCAAATGGAGTCCAACTCCAGAATTCAATAAGTTTTGTCGAATTACCGATGAAGAAACAACGAGGCTTGTGTCGCCGGAAGGAACGGGAATACTCAACCAAGGCTGAGTAAAATTACCGTTTAGACTATCAATCAATAAAGCAACTTGCAACGGAACTGTTTGGGTAGCCGCCGCTGGATTGGTCCAGTTAAAGCTATAATTACGTAGGCTGTTTTCAGGGATTATCAGCGATTGCCCAAAGGAAGGCATGAGGGTGCTGAATGGTTGGGTTTGCTCGTCTATTCTGGAAATTATCCACTGGCGTACAACAGAGGTACTCTTCACTCCACTGCATTGGCTAGCTGTCACCCTCCAATACAGCATTCGAGTTTGATTCAAATTTGAAAGACCTGCAAGAAGTGCGAGTGAATCTAACTCGATTCTATTAAGCACCCAAGTTGTATCTGTTGTCGTGTAAATCGCTAATGGAGAAGAAAATAAAGCGGTGGTATCTATCTCCAATTGATAAGTGGCAGAAGTAATTGCATTTGGAATGTTATAAAATGCTTTTGCCCATTTAAATGCTAATGATAAGGGGGCAACCCTAGTAACAGCAACAGAGGCATTGTCTAAGGGCAAAAGAAGCCTGGCAGAACTCAGTGTATCTGCCTCTGTCCATAAGGTTAAAGCGCTCAAGCTATCTGAGTTTCTTGAGAGTTTCGTAACATCGTTTTCGGCCAATACCCCCCAATACAAGGTTAGTTGTTGCCTGTTTAAAGCACCCAACCGGCTGATTAAAAAAAGAAGTGAATCTTCGGGTATTGAAGCAAAAGTATCTAAAATCGTGGGCGCAGAAGGCCAGCTCCAAACAGGGGTTGATGCCTGCTGACTGGTATAAAAAACCACTTTGTATCCTACTAAAGCCGGTACAGTAGGTACCGATGCCTGCCAACGAAACAGCCTGCTTCCCTGGCATTGCTGAGAAACACCCCAAATGGTGCTGTCAGATGGTGCTACAAGTTGAAATGCACTAAGGGTATCCTGGGCTTGAACTATTGTGAATCGCCCTGATAGTTGGCTGATAAACAGGGTTAACAGCGCGATTTGCAACCATTTTTTCATAGTCACAAGATAGGGTTCTCGCCTTAAAAAAGCACTTTACCAACCAATTGCGGTATCGTCGCCTCGTGGGTCTGCGCCGCCTTGCTTGTTGCCTTGGCGGTCAATCAAAATGGCATCAACGCGACCAATTGGATTGCCTATTGGGTCGAATTGATGGCCCATACGAATCAAATACTGTTTATGAAAATCGTTGAAACAGCCTTCTTCGTATTTAATGCGGTCGGGGAACCATTGATGGTGAAACCGGGGATAGTTTACGGCCTCCTGCATATTCATTCCTCCTACTGCAACATTCAAAAAGGTCTGCAATACTGAAGTGAGAATGGTTGAGCCTCCGGGAGAGCCCACTACCATCCAAGGTTTGTCTTGCTTGAAGATGATGGTGGGGGTCATGGTGCTGAGCATCCTTTTGCCGGCTTCTACCTGATTGGCCTTCCCTCCTACTAATCCATAAGCATTGGGAACGCCCGGACTGATGGAGAAATCGTCCATTTCATTATTGAGGATAAACCCTAAACCGGGTACTACGGCATAACTTCCATAAGCACCATTTAAGGTGGTGGTTACGGATACCAGATTCCCATTTTGATCTGCAATCGAATAATGGGTAGTCTCTTCTTTCTCAGGCTTTCCGGCAGGTTTTCCGGGATTAATTTGGGTAGAAGGCGTAGCGCGATACTCGTCAAAATCTTTAAATCGGGCTGCTGCATAGTTAGAATCCAACAATCCGGCTTGTGGAACTTGATAAAAGTCTGGATCGCCCAACCAACGGGATCTGTCCGCATAAAACCTGCGCTCTGCTTCAACCAACAAATGGGTCCATGCCGGTACTCCGGGCTTATATTCCGGATGTTGGTTCAGCCATGGTTCTATCATCTCCAGAATTTGAACGAGTCCGATTCCACCACTCGACGGCGGTGGCATCGAAATCAACTTATAATCCCGAAATCTTCCTTGAACCGGAACCCTAAACTTAGGTCGGTAGGCTACTAAATCTTCTGCTTTCCAGCCTGTGAATTGACAAAGTTGACGTGCTATCGGCCCTTGATAGAAAGCCTGTGCGCCTTGCTCTGCAATTTGAAAAAGCACTTGCGCTAACTCAGGCAATTTCAAGGTGTCGCCGGCTTTCCATTCCTGCTTGTGGTCAGGATCGTAGGCGGTTGCACGTGCGTTGATTTGACGGAAGAATGCCCGATTCCGATTCAGCAAAGCCGACTCTTTGGGCGTAAGCACAACACCCGATTGTGCCAGTTGTGCAGCTGGCAACACCAGCTTTTTCCAGGGCAGCTTGCCGAACTTCTTGTGTAGTTCCTCCATTCCAGCCACCGTTCCGGGAATTCCCGCCGAGGTGATGCCATGGGTGCTCTTTCCCGGTATCACTTTTCCTAGACTATCAAGATACATCTTCGGATGAGCGAAGGAAGGGGCCGTTTCGCGGTAATCTATCGCGCCTGAACCTGACTTGGCATGATGATAAACCGCAAATCCACCGCCTCCTATATTGCCGGCGGCGGGAAGGCAAACGGCCAGAGCGAATTGAACCGCCACAGCTGCGTCGAAGGCATTGCCTCCGGCGAGCATCACTTCTTTACCAATTCTGCTGGCTTCCGGATGCGCACTCACCACCATATTCCGGTATTGCGCAAATCCCATGGCCGGCAGCATCACAACTACCAGCAGCATCCGAAACCGAATGGCCAAGCTATTCAACCGCTTCATTTCGTTCCAAAAAGCCACTCCAAGGCAGCTTCTGAGAATATGTCGTTTTTGACGTCTTCCGAATAGGAACGCTCTTCAATAAAGGCCCCTAGTTCAAGGTCTCCGAGCGGAAAAGGATAATCGGTTCCGAAGGCCACTCGCTTGGCGCCTTGCAGTTCCAGCACATAGTCGAGCAAGCGTCCATCGTGGGTAGCAGAATCTACCCAAAAATGACCGAGGTATTCGGAAGGTGCTCTTGGATTGTCGATGGCGACTAAGTCAGGACGACAATGATAACCATGCTCTACCCTTCCTAAGGTGGGGAGAAAACTTCCGCCGGCGTGGGCAAAAAGCACCCGTAGCTTAGGAAACTTCTCAAACACCCCTCCGAAAATCATGGAACAAACGGCTCTGCTAGTTTCAGCGGGCATGCCCACCAACCAGGGAAGCCAGTATTTCTGCATATCGGCTTCGCCCATCATCTCCCAAGGGTGAATCAGAAGCGCCATATTCTCGGCTTCGCAGGCTTCCCAAAAGGGGAAATACTCCGGGTCGCTAAGGTTTTTCTGGTTCACATTCGAACCGATTTGAAGTCCGTGAAAACCAAGCTTTTCCTTGCAGTAACGCATTTCTTCAATGGCCAACTCCACCGACTGCATCGGAACAGTTCCCAAACCGTGGTAATGGTTGGGGTGTGGCTGAATTTGCTCTGCCAGCTGGTCATTGAGGAAGCGAGCAACGTAAGCACCGTCTTGGGGTTTCGCCCAATAGGAAAACATCACCGGAATGGTACAGACGATTTGTTCTTGAACTCCTTTGGAGGCGTATTCCCGAATGCGCAATTCAGGTTCCCAGCAATTGGGTTCAATGCGACGGAAAAACTTGCCATCGTCGCGAATCATATCTGCGGATCCGTCGTCATTCGGTCTAAGTTGAATAAACCCACCATAGCCAAACTTCGACTTAAAGTCAGGCAGTGACGATGGAAAGATGTGGGTGTGGCAGTCTATTTTCCTCCGGCTCATACGAAACGAGGGTCAACGGGCATCACTTCACCGGTTTCCGGGCAAGTCCGAAGCTTTTCGTCGGAATAAAACCGCTTGAAGACCGGAATAAAATCCTTCTCGATGTTCTCCAGGTGGAAATACTCCTCGTAGAGCTTAGCATTGGCCTTATCACTGAACCAAAGCAGCCCGTCTTTGTGATGCGGCTCGCGCTTACGCTCGATAACCAGCCCAATAGAACCCTCAGGACGCGAAGGCGAGTGCGGAACCTTGGCGGGCAGTAAAAACATCTCCCCTTCCTTAATTTCCACATCCACCGCCTTGCCCTCATCCTGGATTCTCACCACGATATCGCCCTCTATCTGATAGAAAAGCTCTTCCGTTTCATTGTAATGATAATCCTTACGAGCATTAGGGCCGGCCACAATCATGACGATGTAGTCGCCCGATTCGACATAAAGATTCTTATTAGCTACAGGAGGTTTGAGAAGATGACGATTCTCCTCTATCCACTTATTAAGATTAAAAGGTTGACGGATTGCCATGCCGAAAATTAAGCAAAATAGGCGAAAGAGCAGTTAAGAAAGCATTCACGGAAAGAGAGGAAGCACGGTTTACGTGGAGAAATAAAAATCCTCAATTGCCAAAGGTGGGAATCTTCAGCTATACGGCCAACTTGTAAAACTCAAGCACAGTGAAGCATAAAAACTTCATTGAAGCATTACCCCTACTTTCAAAAGTACCATTTAAGCAGTTCACCATTCTTGTTTGTATGTTATAGTCCGACCATTTGGACTGTCATGGTGAGTTGGCTAGCTGGCTCTTATACAAAGCATTACATGAGTGTGGGCTGGAGTGGTTAAGCAAATGTGCTTACTCCTGAAAGTGGTCTATTTAGAACACACTTTAATAAAAATCCTCTTTATAACTCCGTTTTGTTCAACCGCCTTAACAACAAGCTTTAGAAAACTGTTTTTTTGTTTGTAGAAAACTCTTGAGTGAATTTTCTTAATGTAACCTACTTCTATGTTGTCTTTATAAACTTTTACAGCCTTATCATCAAATTCATGATCTGATGCTAATTTATAAGTCAACACATCTCCTGACTTAACACTGTCTCCCGACAATTTAAGAGCACTTAAACCGGCCAAATCTGTAAGAAATCGTAAACTTTTGCTGGGGTTGTAATCAGCTAAAAATTCAAAATTATCGGTTGGATTCAACCCTTGTGTAAGGGCTAGCAAGTAAAATTTATCATCTCTAAACTTTGTGTCTATTTCCCAGAAATCATAAAAATCTGCAATATCTGAACGTTCTGATTTCATAATTCTTTGCCCAAAAACTTCCAGAACATTTTCAGTATAATCTTTTTCAAAGTCAGGAAATTCTGTGTATGGAGAAAATCCAACTTTCTTCGCAGATTCTACTCCTTCTTTGATATAAGAAAATCGAACACCTAGCGTAGTATTTCTTTTCAAAACACCCACAATGTGCCTTCTTGTCCCAAGACCCTCTCTCCAACTTAGGTATATGTGTCCAATCTCTTTCATTTGTATTGAGAATATATCTCTCCCAATTTCTTGAGCCGCAAACTTAACAATTTCACAATAAGTTCTTTCCTCTCTTGCGGTAAGAAGTTACGATTCCGTAAATCTAGGAGTGCTTTGTCCACATTTAAAACTAACTGTTCAATCTTCTCATGGTCAAATTGCTCGGTGATTCTTTTTAGGGAATCAAGTACGAAATTTTTAAAGCCCTCTCTTTCAAGGAGTCTACTCACTAACGCAAAATGGCTTATTTTGTTACCCTCCCAATGAATTTCTGCCTTGCCATTTTCAACATATTTTCGAATTTCAGCTTCATTTGTTAGCAACAA
>JAIXUI010000135.1 GCA_027484125.1 Bacteroidota bacterium
AAAGAAGAGAATAACGCATGAATAGATGTCTATACTGCTACGAGCCATTGGCCGAAAATCAGCGGGACTTTCATGCTTCCTGTTCAAAAAAGATGTTTGGACAACCAACCCCTCCGGCACTACCGTATTCTGAAGCTGATTTAGAGCCATTGGCAAAAGAACTGATACAAAGCCAGACCGCTGTAACGGGTGTGCAAGCCAAGCTATCCTTACACATAACCGGTAACAATAAAGAATGTACAGAACGAAGATTTACCATTGTAGGTCTGAGGGGCGGATATATCCTAAAACCACCTACTGCTTTCTATCCGCAACTACCGGAGGTAGAAGATCTCACTATGAAATTAGCTGCTGTTGCCAAAATAAAGACAGCACCCCATACCCTCATTCGTTTGCAATCGGGTAATCTGGCGTATGTTACCAAACGAGTAGATCGAACCAAAAAAGGAAAACTGGCTATGGAAGACATGTGTCAGTTAACGGAACGGCTAACAGAAGACAAGTACAATGGTAGCTATGAGCAAATAGGTAAAGCCATATTGAAGTATTCAACCACGCCGGGTCTGGATGTGGTTAACTTTTTTGAACTGGTCCTATTTTCTTTCATCACGGGTAATGCCGATATGCATTTGAAGAATTTTTCATTGCTGGAACAGCCTGGATTGGGTATGACTTTATCGCCAGCTTATGATTTGGTAAATACTGCTTTGGTCAATCCTGCTGACGAAGAGGAAATGGCATTGACCCTCAACGGAAAAAAGAAAAAGCTGAAGAAGCAGGATTTTGTTGCAATGATGAACACATTGAAAGTAGAAGAAAAGCAGCAGCGAAATATATTCAATAAGATGGAAAAGGCATTGCCTAAATGGCTTGATTTGATTGATAAGAGCTTATTGAGTGATGACTTTATGGAGAAGTACAAGTCAATAATACTTGAAAGGCTAAATCGTATTCAATAACCCCAGATTCGTATGAGAAGATTAATTATTATACCATTGAAAAGAAATAGTAATGCTATCCAGAAAGCCGGTATTCAGCAAGTAGATAGTCGAGGTAAAAATCTTGTTTATGAGGGTGGTAAAGTCTGATTCTTTTTCGGAGTGATTAGATAAGAATAAAGTTCTTACTGATGCAGAAAAGCATTCAAAGCCATAGCTGCCAAAATTAAGAGTGAGATTTTAAGACGGCCATGCTGGCTCCCATGGAGAGCAAGAGCATGCCTATTCCGAACCAGATACGGGCATTAGGTAAAACCATTAAACCCGGTTTGGTATGGAAAGAACTAAAACTCAATGGAAAAGTCAACACTCCTTTATAGAGATTCGTAAATCAACAAGTGGGTCAATATAGAGTGAAATGGGGTGGGTCAGTTTGAGTGAAATATCGAGGAATACGCATGACTTCCGGCTTCAAATAGAAAGGAGTCGAATTCGACCCCTTTGGTGTCGTAGGTGTAATGGATGATTTCGTGCTATAACCCTATGTCTCGTTCCGGGTCTAGCCATTAAGACTGTTCGTAGTACTAAGAACATGGTTATTGATTTTGCTGGACTTCTTCTGAATATATGTTATTGCGATTGTGACAATCCGATTCCGAAAATGTTGGGTGTGAAAGGGTGGGTTTTGAATAGCGAGATGCAAGCCTTTTCGGGGGTCAATTTGCCGGAATCTTCTTCACATTGGCTCATGTTGGACAGATTAGAGGGGTTTATGCTTCCAATCGACTGGTGATTTGTGGATAGTTAGTTTGAAAAAAAATGTAGCATTGTGAGGCCATCAGACACGCACGCTTTATGGGTCAATAGCAGTTAAACGGGGCGTTTTGACCGGTGTCTGCATTAAACAAGGAGGCTGTTGATGGCCCAATAGCCACACAACGAAATTTAACTTAGTATGAACGACATTAAACTATTTGAAAGCAAGCAGATCCGTTCAAGTTGGAACGAAAAGGAAGAGCAATGGTATTTTTCCGTTGTCGATATTGTTGAGGCTCTTACGGATTCCATTAATGCTACGGATTACTTAAAGAAGCTCAGAAAGCGAGATTCTGAGCTAGGCAGCTACATAGGGACAAATTGTCCCCAAGTAGAAATGCTTACAAATGGCAAAAAAAGAAAGACTTTAGCAGGAAATGTTAGAGACATATTCCGGATAGTGCAATCCATTCCCTCCCCCAAAGCAGAGCCTTTCAAACAATGGTTGGCGAAAGTTGGATACGAGCGGATGCAAGAAATGCAAGACCCGGAAATGAGTTTAGACCGGGCAAGGCATCACTGGCAGCAATTGGGAAGAAGCGAAAAGTGGATTCAGCAGCGTATGACCGGGCAAGAAACCCGAAATAAGCTTACGGATTATTGGAAAGAAAGTGGCGTTGAACGGTCTGATGAATTTGCATTCTTAACCAATATTATCCATCAGGAATGGACCGGTTTAACGGTTAAGAAGCACAAAGATTTAAAAGGATTGAAATCTCAAAACTTGAGAGATCACATGAGTGAAGCAGAGTTAATTTTTACAGCATTGGCAGAGCTCTCTACCCGCCAAATTGCAGAAACTGAAAAAGCCAAAGGGGTGAATGAAAATGCCATAGCAGGTAAGAAAGGTGGAAAAATTGCCAAAGACGCAAGATTGGCGTTGGAAGAAAAAACTGGAAAAAAAGTAATTACTGATGAGAATTTTTTGCCGACATCACAAGGCAACAGTAAGTTAGAAGAATGATCAATATTGGTTTTTAGATCTATGAATTGGATATCTATTTATTCGGAAAAGCCTTTTATTTTAGTTGAGATATTTTAGAGATTATCACGGCTATTCTTGAGAATTCATTTTTTTACTCTTGTTTCAACCCTTTTAATCCTTTTGCATTTAACAAACTTGTCATTTGTGTAATGGCAATTTGGTTGAGTTGTAGGAGTCTTTCTTTTTGCGATAAACCCTGATGAATGAGTACAGCATTGATACTTTCGAGATTGGAGAGCACCACCAATTGTTCAAGGGAGGCATGGTTGCGGATGTTGCCATCGAGGGTTGGATTGGCCGCTCTCCAAGCTGCTGCGGTGATGCCAAACAGGGCCATATTGAGCAAGTCGGCTTCGGTAGCGTAGGTGATGCTCGCTTGTTTGGGGGTGATGGTTTCGGGGATGAGTTTTTCCTTGATGGCATCGGTGTGGATGTGGTAGTTGATCTTGGCTAAGGTGCGCTGTAGGTTCCAATCTAGTTGGAGCCGATGGTTTTCTTCCTCTTTCAGGCGTTGAAATTCCTTGATGAGGTAAAGTTTAAATTCAGGACTTAACCAACTGCCGAATTCAAATGCAATGTCTTTGTGAGCAAAAGTGCCTCCGCCATATCTTCCAGCTTTTGAAATAATCCCGATCGCATTTGTTGCTTCAATCCATTTTCGTGGAGTAAGATTGAAACTATTCAAACCAGCTTGACTTTTAAAGGTAACGAATTCGTTACCTTTAAAATTGGGGTTATACATTTCTTCCCAAATGCTAATAAATTCAAGTGTGTTTCGGTTTCGCATCCAACTATAAATCATGATGTCATCCCCAAACCTCTTCACCATATCAGTAAGTGATAGGTAATCTTCTTTGTCTATTTGATGGATGGATATTTCTGAGCCTTTTACTTTGATGATTGCTTTTTTCATTTGGTATTATAATTTTAACTTGCTGAATTCGATGTGTGATTTATTTATACAATCACATCCCTTTGCATAAGCCTTGTTTTTTGCGAAACATTTAGTGTCCTCTCAGTTTCCTTTTCATTGTCGAATTTTCCGAGCGAAAAATGAATAGCGCTAAATGCAGCGAATTCTTCAAAGCTCCTTGCGGTTAGTGTGTGATTAGGCCTAATGAATGCTGAAGTACAAACGCTTCTTTTGCTTACTGCAATCATTGGCCCAGGATGTTCGGGATTGTGTAAATCCCTTACATGGGCATACGAATCAGCACTTTTACCAAGAATATTGGGAATGATTTCGTTTACATGCGTTGCTGCTATCATGAAAGTGGCTTCTGTGCTTTTTCAAATTTAGCTACATTTTAACGCTATTTTCAAATACGGTCACCGCCTTTGTAAGCGGTTTTGCATGGTTTCTAGCAGTTGTTCTTAGAGAAATGAATGATTAGGAAAATTTAGTTTTTTACGAATACTATTAGTTGGTTTCATTGATCAAGGGTAAGCGTTGAAAAGGAAGGGTTAAGCGCGTGAAGCAAGGGGGTCAGTTTGCCGGAATAGGGGCTATTCCTCACAGGCTTCTCTTGCAGGGTGGATTCGTTATGTTAAGGCGTTAATAGCGTTTGCAGTGTTAAATGAAGCATGAGGTGCGGAAATAGGCGGCAATAATGATTAGCCTTACCAATGCGGAATCTAGGTGGTGTTATCGTGTCTCTTTTTTATTTCCTGATTACAAGCCAGGCCTGGGGTCAGCGACAAAATAACTGGTGGTACTTCAATAATGCGGCGGTTAATTTTAACTCAGGAGTGCCTGTTTCTGTTGGAGGAAGTGCCATGATGGCGATAGATGGCTGTGCGTCTGTTGCCGATAGTAATACGGGAAACTTATTGTTCTATACCAACGGGGTTAATGTTTGGAATCGGAATAATCAGGTAATGCCTAATGGGGCTGGATTACGTGGAGGAAGCCCTTTTTTGACAACTTCTACCACTGCGGCATTAATTGTTCCTAAGCCGGGAAATCCCAATCAATATTATGTGTTTACGGCAGACGAGCAGTCGAATAGCAGCCAGTTGCACTACAACGTGGTGGATATGTCGCTTGCGGGTGGCCTGGGGGATGTGGTTGCAGGCCAGAAGAACCTTTTGCTGAGCAGCAACTCCTCGGAGAAATTGGCGTATGCTCCTCATGCAGACGGTAGGTCGTTTTGGTTGCTGGCTCATCAACCTTCCGGCAACGGCTGGATGGCGTTCCGCATAGACACACTTGGAGTAAATCAAACACCTGTAACCTCTTCTGCCGGAACTTCCCTAAGCAATGCAGCAGGCTGTATGAAATTCAGCTTAGATGGTAAGAACATCGCCAGCATTTATGTGATGGGAGCTGTGGATGTTCTGGACTTCAACAATCAAACCGGGGTTGTAAGCAATGCCAGAACATTTCCCATACCGCTGGGAAACTCCATTTATGGGGTAGAATTTTCTCCTTCCGGAAGGTATTTGTATGTGAGTAATATTACGGAAGCCATTTACCAATTCGACCTCCAAAACCCAAGTGTGTCCAGGCAAACGGTGGCATTGACGAATGCGTTGGCCCTTCAATTGGGCCCCGACTGTAAAATCTATTTTGCAAATGGTGGTTTAGGCGTCATCAATCATCCTGATTCTCCTGCGGCAAGCTGCGGTTTTCAAGCCAGTGCTTTAACGTTGGCAACAGGTACATCGAGCATGAATGGATTGCCCATGAGGGTTTTTTTCTTAGAACAGGTAACACCACCTGTTCTTCGGCTGAGCGATAGCTGCGCGGGTAAAAGCAGCGCCCTGCTTTTGCTTGGAAATAGGCCCTATCAAAACCTCCGTTGGAATTTTGGGGATCCTTCTTCCGGAAGCAACAACTCGGCGTTTACCGCGCAGCCTGTTCCGGTAAACCATACGTTCGTTCGACCGGGTAAGTACTTAGTCAAGGTTGTTTATCAGGTAGGGTGTGTAATCGATTCCGTTTCCGATAGCCTTACCATAGTGGATTGTACGCCGGTGGTTGTGCCTTGTTTTGGAACGATAAGTTATCGGGATAGTTGTTTGGAAAACGGCACTTCTTTTAGCGTCATTTCTGATAGCTTGATACTCCAGGTAAGTTGGGATTTTGGCGACCAGGCAAGTGGAAATGCCAATTTCAGCAATGACTTATTGCCAGTTCACCTATTTAGTGATACGGGAAAATTCAACATTACCGCTTATGTGGAGTTCCGATGTGGACGAGATACTTTGCAAACGGAATTGGAAGTGGTGAGGTGCAAGATTCCTATTGATACCAATCAATGCGAACTCCTTATTCCCAATGTTATTACTACAAACGGAGATCAACTCAATGATGCCTTTAAAGTACTTTTCCCTTTTTGCGAATTTGAATCTTTTAATATCCAAGTATATAATCGTTGGGGACAGGAGGTTTTCACTTCCACAATCCCGGATTTTATTTGGAATGAAAGTCGAGAGTTAGAAGGAAGCTATTTTTACTTACTTCAAGCTAAAACAAAAGCAGGTTTAATATTTAATAGAAGAGGATTTATTTCATTTCTAAAATAAAGGGAATTGCCTCTAACTATCCTAGTAATTCGTTGGTGTAGAGTTTTTGAGTAAGGATAGAGCTTTTTTCGAGATGGTGTTGAACTAGCCATTGAAGGAATTCGGTTACTCGGTTTTCATCCATATAGCCAACTTGGGTTTCGTTTCCGAAATGTGGGGCTGTTAGGCGTAAGGATTCTTCTAAGGACCGGCTGTTTCGATCTTCTTCTGTGAGGTATCGGCTCAGTATAGCGATGCTTTCGGTGGGATTTTCTGTAGCAAACTGATACCCTTTTTGGGTGGCATGGATGAAGGCCGTGTACGCATCGCGTTTTTGTTGTATTTGGCTTCTGGAAGCAAGCACAATAGGGGAGTATCCATATGGAATGCCGTAATCAGCTAGACGAAAGTGGTTGAGTGCGATTCCTTTGAAGGTTGCTTCTGTCCCTTCCCAGTTGTCGAATATCCAGGTTGCAGTAGCTTCGCCTAGCAAGAGGGTGTTCCAAATGCCGAGTTTAGCGGGATAGGTGCAGAGGATGTCGCCTTGTCCTCCGTCGTTTTTCACCATTTCTTTTACGATTGCGTCTTCATATCGAGCCTTATATGAGGCATAAGAGTGTTGGTCGAGCTGGCTTGGGCGTGTAATTCCGGAAGATTTAAGGGTTACGATGCTGCTTAAATCTTGCTGAAGGATGGCATAAATGGCGATGGCATCGAAGGGTTCGGGTTTGTTGTTGAGGCTGATGATGGTTTCAAAGGGAGCGATGGCCATATCGGCAAGGCCAAGCATGACTTTCTTCCCAGGAGTGAGGCGGTAGTCGTCCACAAGAGGATTGAGTAGTTCGAGTGTTATTCCTGCCTCCTCATAGTAGCCTTTTTGTTGTGCAATAAAAAATCCGATGTGGTTGATGTTGGGAGTCCAGTCGAGCGCAAGTTTAATGGGGGGCATGGTTTTCAGTTTCTTGCATATCAAACAAGTTTTAAGCGATTTGGTTGAGTATCACGCCATGGGTTTTGTTTGGTATGTAATGGGTTTGATGGAGCAAGGGAAATGGACGTCATTTTTTTAAGTAAAAGCCGATTTAGCGCTCTTATGGAAGTTTCATAGAGGATGGCATAGCGCATTTTCCTAATTTGCGGGATGAATTCTGCTGATTTTCTCTCTGTTTTAGGAAGCCGATTCAATCAAAATGCTGCTCGCCATGCTGGATTAGCCTGGGCAACGGTAGAGGCGGAGTTGGTGGCGGCGCCCGGAGTGATGGCAACCCTCCAGCGCATGGAGGATACAGGCGGGGAGCCTGACTTGATTTGGCTTCCTGGTCATCGTTTGCATGGCTGCTGGGTGGATTGTTCGGCAGAATCTCCGGCAGGTCGCCGCAGTTTGTGCTACGATCGCGAAGCGCGCACCAGCCGGAAGGAGTTTGCACCTGCTGATAGTGCAATGGAATTGGCGCAAAACATGGGCGTGGAACTCCTCGATGAAGGAGACTATTTCGCATTTCAAGATTTTGGACCGTTTGATAGAAAGACTTCTTCCTGGCTGCTTACGCCTCAAGAAGTTAGGAAGAAAGGAGGCGCCATTTTTGGCGATTATCGTTACGGACGCACCTTCATCTATCACAATGGGGTGCAGTCTTACTATGCGGCTCGTGGTTTCAGAGCCAAACTTTCCACCGGTTGGAACTGTTAGATTTGATGTTATAACGGGGTTAATGCTGGCCTATCGCAAGCGCCAAACCTTTTCTCGACAAGATTATCCCTTACCTTTGGGCTGTTGAAAACCCTAGACGAAATCAAGGCGCCGGTAGCTGCCGAGATGGAGGCTTTCGAGCACCATTTTCGCGAGTCAATGCGCTCCCGTGTGGCCTTGTTAGACAAGATCACGCACTATATTGTAAAGCGTAAAGGCAAGCAAATCAGGCCGATGTTCGTCTTCTTGTGTGCCAAAGCCTGCGGAACGTTCACAGAGGCGGCTCACCATGGTGCGGCGCTGGTAGAATTGCTTCATACCGCAACGCTGGTCCACGATGATGTGGTGGACGATGCATGGCAACGTCGCGGGTTCTTCTCTATCAATGCTTTATGGAAGAATAAAATCGCGGTGCTGGTGGGCGACTATCTGCTTTCCCGCGGTTTGCTGCTTTCTCTCGATCATAAGCAATACCGTTTGTTGCACTTGGTAAGTGATGCGGTCCGCAAGATGAGCGAGGGAGAGCTCCTTCAAATTGAAAAAGCCCGCCGCCTCGACATTACCGAGGAGGTTTATTATGAAATTATTCGCAACAAAACTGCCAGTTTGATTGCCTCTTGCTGCGCAGTAGGTGCCGCGGCTTCCGGTGCCGATGAGGACCGCATTGAAACGATGCGGGCGTTCGGAGAGAAGGTGGGGATTGCTTTTCAAATTAAAGACGACTTGCTCGATTTCGGCGACTCCGAAACAGGCAAGGCCAAGGGTGGAGACATCAAGGAGCGTAAGCTTACGCTGCCGTTGATTCACGCATTACAACAAGCGCCGGCTGGTGAAAGAAGAAAGATGAAGTCGCTGATTCGTTCCGGTTCCGACAAGCCAGAGGTGGTGGAAGAGGTGATTCATTACATCCAGAAAAGCGGCGGAATCGCCTACGCACGCAAAGCGATGGAGCTCCATGTAAATGAGGCCATTGCGCTGCTGGATACACTGCCCGAATCGGAAAGTAGAGAATCACTGCGAGCACTGGTTCATTTTACCATCAATCGAACTTCTTAATTCCGTGAAACTATGGCGCTGCTGCTTCAGGTTTTTCGGCTTCGCCTCTTAGTTGGCTTGCTGTTGTTGGTGGCTTGTGGCCCAAAGCAATCAGTAAAGCCTTCTTCCCAATTAAAATCGCCTCCGGTGGTGCTCCAGCCTGAAAAACTGGTGGTAGATACGTTGCCCATGCGGCAATGGTCGGAGTTGCAGAAGTTTTTTCGGAAGGTGGCAGTTGAAGGGAATTGGTATTCGGCCACCCTTCGTTGTTTGGAATTGGCCCAATATCCTGCGCCTGCTGATCTTTCACAAGGGCAACTGTTGGTTTATAAATCGGCCAAAACCGATAGTTTGGTGCGTTTAGAATGGAGAATTAATGCATTTAACAGAATTAAATGGACGTTTAGTCCGGGGCCACCGCATCTGGCGTTGGAACAACTGCCGGAACGTATTGCGCCTCGTTTAGTAGGTGGAAGGGTGGTAGAAGGAAGTCTGTTGCAAACGTTGATTGGGTTGAATTTACCCCGTGATATGGTGCGAAAACTGACCGATGCGTATGATTGGTCGGTGGACTTTTTCGAGTTAGAGCCGGAAGATGAGGTGCGGGTTCATGCGTTTGAGCGGCTCGCCGGCGACAGTGTGGTAGGCATAGACCGGCTGGATGGAGCGGTTATTCTTCAAGGAAAAGAGAAGTTTTATGCTTTTGCCTGGCATCACCAGGGGCAGCTACATTACTTAAACGAGAAAGGCGAGTTTTTACGTCGTCGTTTTCTGCGTTCACCATTGGATTATGCGGAGATTTCTTCCGGGTTCAGCTACAGCAGGTTTCACCCGATTATGCACCGTTTTCAGCCTCATTTAGGCATTGATTATGTGGCTCCAATCGGCTCGCCGGTGCGTGCGGTAGCAGATGGAAGGGTGAAAGAGGCTGGTTTTAAGGGCGGAAATGGGTTGTATGTGAAGTTGGAGCACGGCGAACATGAAACCGGATACCTGCATTTGAATGCGCTGGGTGCCGGCGTGAGTCCCGGGTTGTATGTACGCCAAGGCCAAGTGATAGGTTATTTGGGAAGTACTGGGCTTTCTACCGGCCCCCATCTGTGTTTTCGGTATTGGCGTAATGGCGTTCCCGCGAACCCTGATTTAATAGCGTTCAATGCGGGTCCTGCGCAAAAACTTCCTGAACCGGATTTGAGTCAATTTTTAGAAACCATCACTACGCTCAAGAACAGATTGGATGAGTTTCACCCCGTTCAGGAACCAACAGATCCGATAGGGTTTTGATGGTTAACGTTTGATTCCTGAAATGGTGAAACGTGGTTGATAGTAGAGCCAACGCATGCGTTGGCTCTATCATTATTTTTTACCGGATGAATTTCAGCACCTGTCCGTTGTCTAATCTAATGCCATACAAGCCTTTGGACAAATGCGAAAAGTTCAGCAATTGCGGCTCTGCCAAGATGCGTCCTTGCTCTAGAATTCGTCCTTGCAAATCCAGTAACTGCCAAGTTTGAGAGGTGGTGTTTTTCAGATATACCAACCCATCTGAAGAGGGTTGCGGATACAGTACGGGTGGGTTTTCTGATAATGATTGGCTACCCAAAACAAACACCGCCACATTGCGACATTCTGTACGGGTGGTACATGCGGTAGTTACCGTCAGGCAAACGTTGTAGGTTCCTGGCTGGCTATAGGTATAACTTGGATTCGCTTGGATAGAAGTTCCGCCATCGCCAAAAACCCAACTGTAAGTGCCGGGACTTGATTGGTTGCTGAATTGAACATTCAATCCATTGACAGAATTGGTAAATGCGGCACTGTCGAAGCGTGCCGGCTCGTTGATGGTGAGTGTTTGCGACCAGCTCTGACCGCCGGCATCGGACACATTCACGGTTACAGGCCCGGCAGTGAGGTTTCTCACACTATTGCCCACGATAACTCCGCGGTTGGCCGTAACGTTATAAGCTTGCGTTCCGCCACTGATAGTTAAATCAACACGACCGGTAGCGGCGCCTTTGCAGGCTACATCGGTTACGGAAGGAGCAACCAACAGGGCTTGAGGCGCAACAACGGAAACGGTATTGCAGAAGGTGTCTACCAAGCAGTTGGTGGTTACTCGCAAGCAAACAGTATAGCTGCCCGCTGCGGTATATGCGATAATTGGGTTTACAGACGTGCTGGTTTGGCCATTGCCAAATTCCCAGAAGTAAGTTCCGGAACTAGACAGGTTGCTGAATTGCACCTGTAAGTTGTTCGTTGTGAAGATGTATCGGGCGCTATCGAAGCGGGCGGGTTGGGTTACAGTAACCGGCCCGTTCCAGCTTTGTCCGGAACCATCGGTAACCGAAATCTGGAAGGTTCCAGCTGGCACATTCAGAATTTGATTGCCACTTACCGTTCCAACGGGGCTGGTGATGGTGTAAGGAGCAGAGCCTCCTGCGATGTTTAGGGTTATTCTTCCAGTGGCAGCACCTCTACAGGCAACATTGAAAACCGAGGAAGTAACGGCCAAGGTTTGTACCGGTGTACCCACTCCGTAGGAGAGCAGTACCATTTCAAAAAGTTCCTGATTCACAAACTGCTGAGAAGTTTCGCCTACAACCCACATCCAGTCGTTTTGCAGTGCCATACCACGGCCCCAGTCGGTGGTGTTGTTGGTGGTGAAGCCTGTCCAGGCCGCTGTCCAAGCAATGGCTCCCGTGCTAGTAGAGTCAATCTTTACAGAGAGAAAATTTTGGTTGGTTGAAGTGCTCAACGTTTCATGGCCGGCGCCGTAAAAGCTGCCGCCACTGCTTAATCCGAAATCTACGAGCTGGCGGTCATTGCCCGGATTGGGAGTTCTGAACCAAATCAATTGAGAGGTCGTGCTGTTGACTTTGGCAACAATCCAATTGAGGTTAAAGCTGTTGGAGGTTGTTCCCAACACAAACAGATTGCCGGCTTGGTCAAGTTGGCAGCGATTCATGGTTTCCGTTCGGTTGGTGAGATTCAAGCGAAGCAACCACGTTCTGTTTAAATCACTATCATAACGCAAAGCAATACCAAATGGTCCGTTGTTTCCTATGGCATATACAAACCCTTGGGCGTTCACAACCACATCATTAAACTGGTCGGCCACGTTCAGAGAATCGTACGTAACAGTATCTACTAGCGCGCCTGAGACACTGAATTTCCACAGGGCAGCACGTCCGGAATTGGCGCTAAATCCTCGTATTTGGCCTGCTACAATCAAATCGCCTGAAGGAGTAAGAGTGCCTCTCCCAATTCGATGAACATCTGTACCTGAAACCAGGGAGTCGGTGAGATTGGTGAATTGAATCTGTCCGGTGGTTGCATCTAAAGCCACTACCATTCCCCTTTCAAAGCCATTTCTCTGAATCTGACCAATGGCCCAAAGGCGATTGCCACTTGCCGGAATAAGCTGATTGAGCCAGTCGTTGGTTTGGGTGCCTTTGGGGAGGTCTCTGAACCAAAGCATCTGTCCGGTACTGTCGAAGGCGGCGACAGCTGCGTTGTAGTTCGTTTTATTATTCAATGAATCGTACACCAAGCCGATGAAGAAGCTTCCGTCAGGATTTACGACCAAGGCGGTTACAGAGTCGTTGCGGTGTGAGGCAGTAGTGAAAATGCGCTGACGAATACGCTGGCCATTTGGACTGAATTTTACCAAAACCAAATCGGTTCCGCTCTGCATCAATCGATTTGCGATTCCCGCAACCCAGGTATTACCTAAAGCATCGGCTCCAACGAATCGGGCAGTAGTCACCGACTTCGATAACCCGTTATATCGGCGAGCAAGCAACACATTTCCGTTGGTGTCAACGCGCAATAGCGTCGCATCTTCATTAAAATAAGCGGTATCGGCACTAAAGCCCACTACATTCAGGGTGTCGCCCGGGCCGGTATTGATTCCGAAAGCCATTTCCACATTGCCGGGTGCCGGGGCGAAGGTGGTAGTCCAAACAGAATCTCCGTTAGGTCGCAGTTTAATAATCCCCAAATCGTCGTCCCCATTGTTTCCAAACCAGCTAGGTCCCGGATTCACTAACCTGCCGGCTCCGTAGATATTCCCTTGGCTGTCGTGCGCTACATCAAAACAAACATTAAAGGGCGCTTGATTCACCAATCCTGACATTCTGCGGGTGAAAGTAACTGTGCCATTGGCACTGAAAGCCGAAATCACCCATCGGGTAAAGTCGTGGCCTGCAATCACAAAACGTCCTTGTCCATCAACGGAAACTCCGCCAAATTCATCATCGCGGGCAAAGCTGAGCGAATCGTTAGGCACGGCGGTCCATAAAAGCAGACCAGCACTGCTAAAACGTGCCGCCAAAAAGCTTCTGCTTGAAGCGCTTGACTGTCCATCAATCAAACCTCCCACCAGCCAGTCGCCATTGGGAGCTGCAACTACTTTCAACCCTCGTTCATTTCGGCTTCCAATGCTTACGGTATCTTCCCACTGGTAGGCGGCGGTAGCGCCACCGGTGTAAAGCCGAAGAAAGAGGTCGTTTTTGGGAGTTACACCTTGAAAACGTGCGCCTGTAACCACCACTGCATTGCCCGGTGCCGGAGCTACATCCAGGGCTTCGTCAGAAGAATTGGCGGCTCCATTTATCAAGTCTGTCCAGGTGATGCTGCCACCAAAACTGTAGCGAGCTACCATCCAATCCCGGTTTCCACCAAGATTGCGGGAATAACCAACCATATAAACGAAGCCATTGGGCGTAATCGCCAATGCATGGGGGTAGCTTTCTTGGGCGGTGGTATTGCGTTGTACCCACAGCTCCTGACCATTAGGGCTTATTCGAGCCAACACGGCCTGGTCGAAGCCATTTGGGCTATCCGTAATGCCGCATACAAATACATCCCCGGAAGCGCTCACCGCCAAGTCCGTCATTTCATCATCGTTGTTGCGGGGCCCATTGTACGACCATGTCCAGGAGGTATCGCCATTCGGCCAAAAACAAACAACGGACATGTCTATCAAACCCAAAGAAGAAAGCACCGAACTGCCACCGGCTACAATTCGCCCATCAGGCATGCGCTCAACAAACTTAAATCGGTCGGATGTGCCTGCTTGTGGCGCATAACGAGCTACCCAACGAGTGGTTTGCGCCATGCTTAAGGTAGCGGTTAGTAAAAACAACAGAGAAAAAAGGCGTTTCATAGTCAGGGCTTTGTGGCTCAAAATACATCGCAGTTATCCATCTTCGTTCAAACTAAATAGTCTTTAACTTTTTGAAGGAGAATATGCTTTTTTCATTGTGGCTTCAACTTCCATTAGGATATATTTGGCCTAGTTGAGGCTTAAATGCAAATCCAAAAGGGCTTTTATCTCACATTTAGGCAGTTTTTACCCTAAATAGCGATCAAGCAATAGAGGCAAGCGTATTTTTTCTTGAATCATAAAAATTAAACACCACAATGCCCCATTTACCCATAAGGACGTTCCTTCTATTGTTTTTGCTTGCGTCTATAATCAGTACAAACCCTTCAAATGCTCAGTCGAAAGTTCCAGAAAGAGATAGGTATCAAACGCTTTATGCGATGTTGCCGGCAGATATTGATCAAGCAGGACCCTTAATTACCGCTTATTTGGACAGTGTTGAACAGGTTAGTCAAGACAGTTCGCTAACCAAAGCGTATTTCCTTTTTGGGAGGCTACAGTATTTCAAAGGGCAATACCGGGTTGCAGAACGATTTTACAAAAAGGCCCTTTCCCGTTCTGACTTACCTAATATGCCTAATCTTTATGCGGTGGTTAGCCTTAATTATGGAGTAGTATGCGATTTATTGGAACGCCTCAATGAAAGCATGAAATGGTATTTAAACGCTCAAAAGATAGCAGAGCGTTTAAAAGACAGCAGCTTGCTTACCAAAGTTTGGATTAACATAGCCTTACTTGATAAACGTTTAAAACGATTTGAGGACGCTATTCAGCTTACTTTGCAGGCGCTTGATGTTGCCAAAAGAAGAGGTCAAACGAATCATATTGCGCTCTGCTACCAAAACCTCAGCATATTCCACAGTTTTAGCGGAAACAAAGCTAAAAGCTATGCGTACCGCGATTCTGCTTTAGTATTACTTCGAAACCTCAATGACCCCATCAACCTTGGTCGTCATTTGGTGAATATCGCAGATGATAAGCTTGCAGAAGGGCTTCCGGATGATGCTCTAACGTATGCCACCGAAGTGTTGGCCATCAGTAAATCCATGGAACTGCCAGACCTCGCTTCTAGTGCGAATACATTATTAGCGAGAGTCTTCCTGATGAAGAACGACGTGGCTAAGTCAGAATTTCATTTCAAAGAGGCCAGAAAATTGGCCCAAAGCATTGAAAATCTCGAATTAGAAGAAAACGTTCTGGCGTCGATGATAGACCTCTATGTGAAGTCGAAACGTTTTGAGGATTACCAAAAAGCCTTTGCAGATTACCTTGATGTTGGCAATAAACTGCACGGTCTTGTCTCAGAAGCTCGTTTTGAGGAGCTTAAAGTTCTCTATGAATTAGATAAAGCCAGCCTCCGCAATGAAGCCCTCAAAAAAGAAAACAACAGTTTGCAGCGGCAAAGAATACTGCTTTTCGCTATAGCTTCCATCCTTCTCATCGGTGGAACGTGGATTTACAGACAACACCGGAAATTAAGTGGCTTTGTAAAAAGCTTATTCATGCTGAACATAGAGAAAGCCCATGTTTCGGAGTTAGGCGGATTGCCCTTGTCGAACATAGAACAAGCAGATTCAATTGCTGCCGGCCCTCCTTCGCTAGATGACGAAGCGAAAAATGCACAGCAAGAGCTTGATGACACGGAAAGCCTCAAGCGTTATCAACAAATTGTTTCACTTATAACCGAGCAGCGCTTGTTTACCGACCCTGAGTTCAATATTCAGAAACTAACTTCGCTGATGGGATCCAATCAAAAGTACATTTCACAGGCCATCAACCGCCATTCTAATAGGTCGTTTAATGGGTTCATTAATAGGCTAAGGGTTAATGAAGCGAGAAGAAAAATGATTGAAAATCCGAATTCCAGTCTTGTCGTTATCATGGAAGAAAGTGGCTTTGGCAACCGGGTCACTTTTTACAGGCAGTTTAAAGACATCACCGGGTTTTCTCCCTCAGAATTTCAAGCCTTGTTACTCAGTCCGCCCGTTACCAGTACGGATATGTAATTAGATTATGAGTAAAATTTTAACTGATAATCAGGGGATAATCATCAAAATTTAAACAGGACTTCTTGGTATTATCTTTTATTGATACGGGGCATTTAATTCATATTAGCTTGTTTAAGCCCATATTTTCCAGCATTCTTTTCTTAGGTCAACCAAGGTCAATACAATTTATTTACACCATATCAGCATTCTAAATTTTAATATCCAATTTGCTGGAATAAATCTTTAAAGATGAGTCGCCGGCTACTAATTACTAAATTCTTTTGGTTAACCACCGCAATCATTCTAACCGTTTCACAACCGATTTTTGCTGCTTCTTTCGTGCATCAAGCCGGAAGCACCGATGTTACAATCGATCTAACCCAACCCAATGAAATCATTTCAATCAAAGCACTTTCTGGCGCCTATGAATTTACGTTAACCAACGGAAGCTGGCTAGGAACATTTACAGGAGCAACGGTAACTGGCGCCACCCTTACCTTTCAAAAGAGCGCATTTCCTTCCGGCACAACCATTATTAGAGTGAATGGAATGGCCTATCCGGGCAATCAAGTTCAGTTTCTAAACAGCGGAACCAACACCTACGACTCCTATTTAGCCGTCAACTTGCTAAACAAACCAGGCGCTGTCACTTTTGATGGAGAAACTAGATTTTCTGGCACGAGTAGATTGTCCATAAACACCTATAAAAACATCGTTTTAAATCCGGGAAGTTATATCTCAACCGAGTCCGGGTTGATATACTTTAAGGCTGGAAAAGATGAGCGCGATACCGCCAACTATAGTGGTATTGAGGTAAACGGCGGCACGTTTCACTTACAAGGCTGGGGGTCTAGCGTTTTATTAGAAGGCTATGCAGGAACCGGAACAGGGGTAATAGGAGATATGCACGGCATTCATTTTCGAAATGGAGGCAAGATAACCGGAGGCTCTACCAGTCAATTAACATTGAAGGGTTTCGGAACCAGTATTTTACATCCTTCTTCACGCAGTTATGGGGTATTTATAGAAGGCAATAGTGCAGATTCCACAGGGATGATGGTTGAGCGAACTACTTTTAGAATTGAAGGCACCGGGTTAAGTAATGCGGGCGATGCCTCCGGCATTGTGATTAGCCAGAATGCTGTAATCCAGAATAAACAGGTGGATAACGACTATACCCTGTTGGGAGTTGGTGGCAATAGCTCCGGCCTTTCACATGGTGTGGTTATCCGAGGTACTGTAACCCAAACACCACGACTAAGAACTACAGGTGGTGGCCAGTTCAAGATTCTTGGTACTGGTAATGGAACCAGTTTAAATGTTGCCTCCTATGGTGTTTTAATCGGTAGCTTAACAGATGACCAAAGCAGTGCTTTCCTGCATTCTGATTCTTCGGGAATTTATATAGATGCATTAAGTGGAACCGGAAGTGGGAACACGGTGCCATTTAACAGCATCAATCGGGTAGGTTTGGCTATAGGTGGCAGAAATGTGTTGTTGAGGTTTTCTGGGAATGGTTCCTCCTTGCTTTATGGCACTTCGCAATCGTCAGCTTTTCGCTCAACAGGAAACCTGATTCAGCATGCACAATTGATTTCAAGTGAGGTTGCCAGTTTTGAAGTAGTTGGAAGAGGTTCATACACTGCTGCCGGTAAAGAGTTGAATGGGATTTGGCTCACAGGTGCAACCCAATTATTAAGCATGGGTCAAGGAAGTATTGTGTTGAATGGCTATGGTGGAGGTAGAGATTCTTCCACGCAGTGTAATGGAGTATTGATTGACGCATTGCCGGGTGTGTCACAATCAGTAGATACCGTTAAATTGGCCGCACTTGCTACCGGTCGACTTATTACCAACGGTTATGGTAGTGATTCTATCGTCAATGGAGATGAAAACAATGGCATTCTTATCCGAGCCAATCAGCCTTATCTTTTACAAAGTCAAGCGGGCCCTGTTTTTTACTCGGGATACGCATATTCAGGAGGCTCCGGAATAGGGGTAAGCATAGCCAAGGCTGTGATAAAGTTGCGCTCGAATGAGCAATTAACAATCAGTGGCTGGGGAGGTGGGTATTACTCCAACAACACCGTAAATTGTCATGGTATTGAGCTTAGCGACAGTACTTTAATTGAGAACAACCAGGGGGATATTGTACTGGACGGTAATGCAGGTGGTGGAAATATGCTCAATAATGCATCTGCTCTTTACAATATAGGAGTAATTATCGCTTCCGGATGTAAGCTAAACATCCACGATTATGGCAGCATTAGAATCATTGGAAAAGGAGGAAATACCGGAGAAAATGGTTATGGAATAGGGCAGCATGGCATTTCTCTTTACGATTGTGAGCTGAAAACCCACGATGGTGCCATCAATTTATTCGGAACAGCAGGGGGCAACCAGGGAACCGCCAACCATGCTACCGGAATTTTAGTAGGATTCAATACCCATTTAATATGTACTGGCTCTGGAAATATGTTTCTCAGTGGAAATGCCGGTAAAGGCGGAGGAGTCCAAAACACCGGAGTACTGATTGATGGTGACGGTGCCATTTCAGGCATGATTACCAATAACGGCTCCATCAATGTTGAAGCTACAGGCCCAGAAAGCAGTACCGCTATTCAAGGCGTTTCGTTTTGGATGCAAGGGGAAGCCCGAATCTTAACGGATAGTGGCTCTGTTACCGTTTCAACTATTGGTGGAACCTCCCTGCTGGATACAACAGGCTATGGAATCTTTCTGGAAGGCCCCGAAGGGCTGATTCAATCGCATTTTGGTAATATTTATTTAGGTGCTATTGGTGCTCCAAATTCAATCGCATTCCTTCATAATGGAGGGAAAATTCAAGTGGATAGTGGCGCAGGAAATATTGCCATCTTTACTGATCACTATAAAATATCCGATAACGACACCACCGCATACATAAGCAACGCGGCTAATGACAGTATTTACCTCGCACCTATTAACCAAGTTTCGAGCATGATCATCGGCACCAATGACGCCGACCGTGCCGACACATTAATGAGGATCAGTACCCGCGAGTTGAGTCGGTTTAAAACTGGTAAACTGATCTTAGGCGGATTCTCTGAGAACATCTACCTCGTTGATACGCTCCAATTCTCAGGAAGTTTAGGTTTTGAAACCGGTACCGACTATGGCCTCGTTCCATCGGCACCCGGATATGACATAAAGACCCAAGGTGACACCGTTTTCTGCCCAACCTATGGTCAATTAAAGTTGAAAATCAATGGTACTCAAGTTGATAGCCTAACGAATGGTTATCAAAGGTTGAAAGTTCATGGCATTGTCAATCTCAATGGCGCTCAGTTAGCGCTCGATGTACAACAAATCAGCGACACGGTTGTCTATGAGCTTGTGTCTGCCGATAGCCTCATCGGTCCTTTTGCCAACTTTCCAGACAGCACCCTTATTACCTTCCAAGGCAAAGATTTTCGGATTCGTTATACGCCCACCCAGGTGCTTCTAGCCCCTGACAGGGTTGTTCCCTCTGTTACGATGGCGTTTGTTTCAGGTCATGATTCCGTATGCGCCGGAACCCCGGTGGTGGTTCGTGCCAATGCGGTTAATGGCGGCAATGCACCACTATTTCAATGGCATTTAAATGGACAATTGCAATCCAGCAATGCCGATACACTCGCTTTCAATCCTTCACAAGGCGATTCTTTATGGGTAAAACTCACTAGCAATGCTCCGGGAGCCTCTCCTTCTACTGTCACCAGCACTGATACTATTCTCTTCCAAGTCAACCCACTGCTTGCTCCCGTAGTTGCCCTTCAGGCATCATCTGATACAGCCTGCTTAGGTACAGCAGTTACGTTTACTGCAAATCCAACCCATGGCGGAAATAATCCTGTTTATACCTTCTATGTAAATGGAAATTCCGTGCAGTCTAGCACTTCAAACCAATATACCACCAGCGCATTGGCTCACCAAGATACAGTGATGGTGATGATGCAAGCCAACAACCGATGCCAGTCTGCCTCAACGGTTTCGTCGTCCAACCAAGTGATGACTATCCTTGCACCAGTAACTCCTTCTGTTACCCTCACTAGTTCAGCAGATACCATTTGTGCCGGTTCAACAGTGACGTTTACAGCGTTGGCGCTCAATAGCGGAAACGCTCCTGTTTTCTCCTTTTCCATGAATGGAAATACCGTTCAGGCTGGCTCTAATAACACTTTTACAAGCAACAGCATAACCGCTACAGATACCGTCCAAATTGTTGTTACTGCCAACGGAAGTTGTCAGACTTCCGCGACCGCTATTTCAAACCAAAAAGTATTGGTGGTAAACCCAACAATCACCCCGTCTATTAACATATCGGCTTCCAGCGACACCCTTTGTGCTGGAACTGCCGTTATAATTTCCGCCTTTCCAATTCAAGCCGGCTCCGGCTCAAGCATTAATTTTCTCTTAAATGGCGTTTCTGTCCAAAGTGGCAGCTCCACTGCTTTCAATACGAATGTACTCGCGCATCAAGATTCAATTCAGGCCGTTCTTACTACCAACCACACTTGCCAAACCAGTCCAACGGTAGCCTCCAACACCCTTTATTTTGTTGTTAATCCGGCTACTTCAATCGTGTTTCCTGCTATAAACGACTTGTTTAACTCAAGTGACACTATCGTACTTTCTCCTACTCCGGCAGGAGGCATCCTCAGTGGGCCAGGCGTATTCGGGTTGAGCTTTAGACCCTGGACGGTTGATACGGGTCTCACCACCCTCACTTATACCTTCACGAATGCCCAAGGCTGTACCTCTAGTCTAAGCCGTTCCTTCCGCGTTCTTCCCGATGCCATCGTTTGGGATGGAACACAGTGGAAATATGGAACTCCCGGCCCTGCACAAGGAACTCGCGATTTGATGGTGATTACAGGTAATTCTCCTTTAATTCCAAACGGTTCTGCTTGTAAGAATCTGGTACTTAGAGGTGGAAGTCTTACCCACTCTTTAAACAACCTGCTCATCATCAATAACAATTTGAACCTCCGCGGTGGCACCATGACCGGAGGTGGAGCCCTGAACTTTAGTCATTCAGCTGCACAAATCACCAGTCAGTCCAACACCACAGAATTCCGTGCCGACATAGAAATCCCTGCCGGCGCTAATCTCCAGAATATCAACGCTTTCCGCTTAGCTCCCGGCTCTAATGTTATGGCGGGTTCAGGCACTCCGAACGGAGGAGGCACCACCTCGGGAAGTTGGACTTTGGTACAAAGAGGAAGCACCCAGCTCAATGCTTGGAATGCGTTTTCTAGTCCAGTGGTTAACGGTACCGGCCGCATGATTCAGGGTCTTCAGCACTTTAGCTTCGA
>JAIXUI010000058.1 GCA_027484125.1 Bacteroidota bacterium
GGAGTCCATAACCGGTTACTTCGCGCACTTGAGCCTGGGCTTTTTTTACTTCAAGTCCGGCATTCAGATAGGTAGCATTATGCTTCATCGCATAATCGATGGCCTGTTCCATACTCAAACGCTCTTGGGCATCTGCCCCAGAGCCGAGTAATAGCCAAATGGCCGTAAACAAGGCTGTTACTTTGAAAAAATTGTTATTCATCAGGACGGTATTTTGTAGTTTTTAAGCATTTCGAATCCTTTTTCACTGGCTATTCCTCTTAGAAAAAGAAGCATTGTTTCGGCGACCAATTGGTAAGCCGTAAGATTTATACGCTGAATAAATTCAGGTAAGGTGACTAAATCCATGTGGGCTAAGTGTAAGTTGATGGCTACTTCTATATTCAAATCAGAACGAAACAAGCCTTCTTCTATCCCTCTTTGGACCAGCGAAGTTATTTCCTTCGCGATTTGCTCTTGTTTGAAAGCACTCCAGGCCTGCCACGATTCATGATGATATTTCTGTAATTCAAGAAAAACCACAGGATTAAATTCCTTCAAACGTTCTGTTCCTGCTTTTACCACATTCAAAAACAGTTCAATGGCGTTGCCTTCACCATTCAACAAGTCATGTACTTCACAGCTGTGTTCCTCAAGAATGCCATGAAAAACCTGATTGACTAAGTCGTTTTTATCGGTGAAATACTGATAGATGGTCTTTTTCGAAATCCCCAGTCTGCTGGCGAGGTCATCCATCGTCATTGTTCTCACTCCATAGGTAAGAAAAAGAGGACGACTTCGATTGATGATCATTCTAGCCGTTGCGTCTAGTTCTTTGTTCATTTCGAATGCAAAACTGAGGAAACTTTTGTAACTCCAAAAGTTTTCTGTGTTAAATATGTGTTACAACAAATCTTCTTTTAACAGATGTTGCCATATTTCGGATTGTATGGTAGAAAATAGCTTCATGTTAAATCATATTTTTGCCACGTGCTGAACCATTTTCCTTCTGAATGGCGCTTGGGAATCCTTGGAGGCGGGCAGCTTGGTAAAATGCTATTGCAAGAATGCCATAAGTTGAGCCTGGAGGCTTCCGTCTTAGATCCGGATGCCCAATGCGTTTCTTATGGTTTAACAAACAATTTTACCCACGGCAACTTCAATGATTACGAAACCGTCCTTCAGTTTGGTCGTCAGCACCATTGGATTACGGTAGAAATAGAGCATGTCAATACCGATGCTCTGTTGCAATTAGAACAAGAAGGGGTCAAAGTGTTTCCACGTCCTGAAATGTTAGCCATGATTCAGGACAAATCCCGCCAAAAGCGCTTTTTTACCGAAAATCAACTTCCAACAGCCTTTTATTCCCGTTGTCAGAATCTTTCAGAATTGAAGGCGTTGCTAGCTGCTCAGGAACTCACCTTCCCGTTTGTATGGAAGTCGGCTCGTGGTGGTTACGATGGCAAAGGCGTGAAAATTATCTCCTCTTTCGAAGAGTTGACAACACTTCCCGACACCACCTGCATAGCCGAGTCTTTAGTAGAAATCGAGAAAGAGCTCGCCATACTGGTAGCGAGAAACGAGCGGGGAGAGGTCGCTTTTTATCCTCCGGTAGAAATGGTTTTCAACCCGGTTTCGAATCTGGTAGAATGGGTCGTTCAACCAGCCAACATCAGCCCGTTGGCCTATGAGCAAATCATGGAGTTGGCAGAAAAGCTGGTGTCAGCTTTACAGCCGGTAGGCATCATAGCCATCGAAATGTTCCTCGACAAATCCGGCAAGGTGCTCCTCAACGAACTCGCGCCTCGTCCTCACAACAGTGGACATCTTACCATAGAAGCGAATCATACCAGTCAGTTTGAGCAGCATTTGCGCGCTATCCTGAATCTTCCACTTGGCGATACGGGTATGAAATCCCCGGCAGTGATGCTCAACCTTACAGGAGCTGCCGGCTATTCCGGGCCTGCTATTTACCAAGGTTTGGAGCTTGCCTTTCAAACTCCGGGAGCCTCAATTCATTTGTACGGCAAAAAACAAACACGTCCCGACCGAAAAATGGGACACATCACCCTTTGTTCCAACGATACTGAACAAGCGCTGAAAAGCGCCTTGGTGTTACAACAACATATTAAAATAATTAGCCATCATGCTTGAGAAAAAAGTAGGCATCATCATGGGGTCCTCTTCAGACCTTACCATCATGCATGAAGCCGGATCCATTTTGGAAGAATTAGGAGTAGGATTCGAAATGACCGTAGTTTCTGCCCATCGAACACCAGAACGTATGGTTGAATACGCTCAAAAAGCGGAAAGTCGGGGTATCAAAGTAATCATTGCCGGAGCGGGTGGTGCTGCACACCTCCCAGGAATGGTGGCATCTATCACCACTTTACCCGTTATCGGAGTGCCTGTAAAATCCTCTAACTCCATTGATGGTTGGGATTCCATTCTCTCTATTTTACAGATGCCGGGTGGCGTGCCGGTAGCCACAGTGGCACTTAATGGTGCAAAAAATGCCGGAATTTTAGCCGCTCAAATCATCGGTTTAGAAGACAGCGCAGTAGCATCCAAGCTGAAAGAATACAAGAAAAAATTACAAGAAGCGGTCTTGGATACCGCCAAAGAAATGGAAGAAAAAGGGTATCGGTTCTTCTTAAAAAATAATGACTAACCGTTTAAACGTTAAAGTAGCATAATCTTTCAATAGTTCGCGTATTTTTACCAAGGATGACTCAATCAATTTTTCGCAGCATACTTCTTCTGTGCGTAATAATGCTCTCTAGCATTATCTCGCAGGCCTCCCACGTATTGGGGGGAGAAGTTACGTGGCGTTGCACAGGTAACGGTCAGTATAGATTTAAAGTAACCATCTACCGTGACTGTTCCGGTATCTCTTTTACTGAAAACACCGTTACTCTTGCGACAACTATTCCAGGTGCAACGAACGTTATTTGTAACCTGATTTCTACCTCAGATGTTTCGCCTATTTGCGTGCAAACAACTCCTGGAGTAGGTCAATTGGGTTGTGGTGCCAACCCAGCAACGGGTAATGGTCCCAATGGTTCAATTGCCAGATTTATTTATGAATCGGGTAATGTGAATTTGTCGGCCGCTCCGGCTCCACCAGCAGCGGGCTATGCCATGTGGACTACCTCCATCCCTTGCTGTAGAAACACCAATAACAACACCAACTGTGGTGGTGACATGATTCTTCGCGCCAGGATGTATCCATACACTCCTCCCGGAGCAGCTGCACCGCTTGGCTTAGGTGCCATGTGCGACAATGGCCCAGACTTTTATGAGCCTCCAACCGCCTTGGCTATCGCTGCTGCCAATAGTCAGGATACCCTGGATTTTAACAATAACGCCATCGATAAGGATCAGGACGAACTATTTTATTTCATAGATGTACCCATTACCGATGTTAATGGCAACCCCCCAGCCTTTACACAGTGTAACTACAATGTGGCCACTGGAAATGCCAACTTCCCTTTCCCTGGTGTTGTAAGAACTTTCGGTTTTCCAGATCCATCCCTCAACAACCTTCCTATTAATAAATTAACAGGTGCCATTTCTTTCAGAGTGGTGGACAATCAATTAAGAAGATACCTCACCTGTATTCGTGTAGAATCTTGGCGATGCGGTCAAAAAATTGCTGAGGTCTTCCGCGACTTCCAGCTGCAAGTCATTCAAGTTACCGGTGCTCCTGCTGGTCAGCGTCGTCCGGATTTAGATAGGCCGTTTAGAGGCAACTGTTCGAGCGACAATGGCTACACCATCACCACTTTCGCAGGTGATACCGTGAAGTTTACAATTCAAGCTTCAGACTTTGCTCCGGTGTTCCCGGCTCAAAATGTATCCGTATTCTTCAACGGACTCATTTTTGGAACCAATTACAACTCTTATACTTCCGGATGTCCTAATCCGCCCTGCGCTATTGTAACCAACCCCCAAGGAGATCCTCCTTCTCCAATTGTAGTAAGAGGACAAATTGAAGGATATGGATATACCGGGCAATATGGTTCTGCGGCTTCCTTCGTTTGGCCCACGGCATGCAACCATTACATCAACAACGGTTGTGGACAGCTTACCAACATTTATACTTTTACCGCCACTGCTAAAGACGATTACTGTCCGGCTAACGGTAGAACCATTGGTATCATCAAGGTTATTGTAGTAAGGCCTCCCGTTTGGGAGACTCCTAAAATAACCTGTGTTGCTACCACAGATAGTGGTGATGTCAAACTTTCCTGGGAACTACCTATTGATTCGGTTAAACTAGGCTGTGATACCACTGTTCAACAATCCATCAACCGCAAAATCGACACCTTCACTAAGTACTTAATCTACCGCGCTGACACCGCTACGGGACCATTTGTATTTATTGATTCGGTCACTTCAGCTTTGGCTACTTCCTGGACAGATACCTCTGTGGATGTAAGACGTGGTTCTCGTTACTATTATCGAATGACGGTTGTTTCCGGCTGCCAAGATGATACTGCCGCTTTCACACCAGTAGTTAGTCCTATGTTGCTTACGGCCCAATATGACGCAGGCATAGGAGCCGTGAAATTAGATTGGAATTATTTGGCAGCACCCGCCCCATTTTTACCCAATCATGTCGCCAATTATACCTTGGTTCGTGAAAATGTAACTATTGCTCCCGGAGTTTGGGATACTGTAGCAACCGGTCTTTTAGACACCCTTTACGATGACCCGGCGCTCTTCTGTAACGATATTCTTCGATATAGAATTCTGGTAAAAGATACCGCAACCGACTGCTTCTCCATCAGTACCACTGCTTTTGACACCGCCCTCGATGACCAAGCTCCTGCAAAAGTGCTGCTATACCAAATCTCAGTAGACACTACTTCCAACCAGCTCTTTGCTAAGTTCGAACCTTCTACTTCCCTTGATACTCGTGGGTATATCATTTACAAGGTTATCTCCCAAAATGGCGTATTTGTAGGACAACCCATTGACACCATTTTAGGTAGAATGAACAATATCGCTACCATTCCTTTCGATGACCCCCAAACCGGAATTTTCAATTACGGAATCGCTGCCTTTGATAGCTGCGGAAACCTTGGGTTAAGGTCGGATCAGAACAACAATGTCTTGCTCAACGTCATAGAGGATCGATGCAACTCAAGACTCGTTGTGAATTGGACCAGAGCTAATAATTGGACCGCCGGAATACGTGATTTTACCCTTTATCGTTCCGAAAATAATGGCCCTTGGACCCAATTGGGAGTATATACACCAATTCAGGATACCTTCTATTTCGACACAAACATCATCAACGGAAACCGATATGCTTACGGGGTAGTTGCAGTATCTAACCAAGCAGACTCCATCACTTCTTTCTCTAACATGCAAATTCGAACTGGTAACGTGGTCATACTTCCCCAGTTCTTGCATGTTCGTTATGCTACCGTTGATAGTATAACCAAATCGGTTAAACTCGCAGTGATTATAGATTCACTTGCAGATGCCAGTCGCTACGAATTGTACCGCTCCCCCGTTGATTCCTTTAACTTTACTTTGATTGACACCCTCAATATTGCGCAATCAACGCTGTTGAATGGCTATCGCCAGTTATTCTTCACTGATAATGACGCCAAAACCGACGAGCGCAGCTACTTCTATAAGGTTGAGGCCATCAACATCTGTGGCAATAAATTCTTTACCTCCGATACCGTTCGAACCATGTTCCTTTCCGGTACCGACAACCTGAACTTTACCAACGAAATGCGCTGGAATACCTACGAGAAGTGGCCCGGCGGTACCATTCGCAATTATATGTTCCGTAGAGTTGAAGGGGTAGAGCAAGACTTTAGCTTCCTTACCGCGCTTACCAATACGGACACTGCTTATGACGACGATGTCCAGAATTTGACCAATTCCAATGGGGTATTCTGTTACTACCTCCTCGCCGTAGAGGCCGGACCGAACTCCTATAATTATGTTGATTCTGCAGTTTCTAACATTGTTTGTGTTACACAACCTCCACGCATGTTTAAGCCTACTGCTTTTGTGCCCGATGGTTTAAACAATGTATTCCGTCCGGTTGGAGTCTTTGTAGATGATGTAAATCCAGGTTCTTATTCCATGAAGGTATTTAACCGTTGGGGTGAACAAATCTTCGAAACCAATAAATTCACTGAAGGTTGGAATGGACAGGTGAATGGTAAAGTTGCTCAAGAAGGCGTTTACATTTACTACATCGAATTTATGGGACGCAATGGATTGCCTTACAGCCAAAAAGGAACGGTAACCTTACTGCGATAACAACTTGTCCTTTTAAACATAAAGCCCGGCTTTCATTTGAAAGTCGGGCTTTTTTTATGCTACAGTGCCAGCAAGTTCAGTGAGGGCTTTCTTTCTAATGCTACAGATATAAAGGATAGAAAGCAGTATTTCAGTTAGTTGCAATGGTTACAATAAGCATATAAAAGAAGTAAAGGAACTTCGCAACCGGAACGTGACACACATGAAAGACCTTCAGTCAAACAATTCTTTTGCAGATGCTCTCTTCTAAGTATCGAGTGAGTAGCTGAATCAATTGGGTAAATCTGCGGGAATGTTGTGATTGAGATAGTAGAAGCGTCCCTCATGTGCGCTCATGCTATCCAACAAAAAAAGCCCGACTCTTTCGAGCCGGGCTTTTTCTATAAAGAATAGCTGATTACATCATGCCACCCATTCCGCCGCCCATTCCTGCTGGGCTTGGAGCTGGATTTTCTTCTGGCTCATCAGCGATCACACACTCGGTAGTGAGGAGCATGCCAGCGATAGAAGCTGCATTCTCAAGCGCTACACGGGTAACTTTAGTTGGGTCGATGATACCTGCAACCAACATGTTCTGATACTTGTCAGCACGAGCGTTGTAACCATAGTTGCCGGTTCCTTCTTTCACCTTCTGAACGATGATAGAACCATCAAGTCCTGCATTCTCAGCAATCTGGCGGAGAGGAGCCTCTAGCGCAGTGCGGATAATCTGGATACCGGTTTTCTCATCTGCATTTTCTACAGAAATACGCTCAAGTGATTTCTGAGCGCGGATGTAAGCAACACCACCACCTGGTACGATTCCTTCTTCAACCGCAGCGCGGGTAGCATGAAGGGCATCGTCGATGCGGTCTTTCTTCTCTTTCATCTCTACTTCGGTAGCTGCACCTACGTAAAGAACAGCCACTCCACCTGACAACTTAGCCAAACGCTCTTGGAGTTTCTCCTTGTCGTAGTCAGAAGTAGTGGTTTCGATTTGTGCTTTGATTTGGTTAACACGCGCTTTGATGTCTTCAGAGCTTCCAGCTCCGTTAACTACGGTGGTGTTATCCTTGTCGATCTGAACTTTCTCGCATTTTCCGAGGTAAGTCAGGTCTGCATTTTCCAATTTGTAACCACGCTCTTCGCTGATGACCATACCGCCGGTAAGGATGGCGATATCTTCCAACATCGCTTTTCTACGGTCACCGAATCCTGGGGCTTTAACCGCAGCGATTTTCAATGAACCACGGATTTTGTTTACCACCAAGGTAGCCAAGGCTTCACCATCTACATCTTCTGCGATAATCAACAATGGACGACCGGTTTGAACCACTTTCTCCAACACTGGAAGCAATTCCTTCATGTTCGAGATTTTCTTGTCGTAGATTAAGATGTAGGGATTGTCCAATTCGGCTTCCATCTTATCCGCGTTGGTGACGAAGTAAGGAGAAATGTAACCACGGTCGAACTGCATACCTTCTACAACGTCCACATAAGTTTCGGTTGATTTCGCTTCTTCGATGGTGATTACCCCTTCAGTAGTCACACGCTTCATCGCGTCAGCGATGAGCTTTCCGATTACGTTATCGTTGTTAGCAGAGATGGTCGCGATTTGCTCGATTTTGCTGAAATCGTTACCCACTTCATTAGAAAGTGTTTTCAATGACTTCACTACCGCGCTAACCGCTTTGTCGATACCGCGCTTCAGGTCCATTGGATTAGCACCTGCTGCTACGTTTTTCAAACCAGCTTTAACGATAGCCTGAGCCAATACGGTTGCAGTAGTAGTTCCATCGCCTGCGATATCCGCAGTTTTAGAAGCTACTTCTTTCAGCAACTGAGCGCCCATGTTTTCGATAGGATCTTTCAGTTCGATTTCTTTCGCAACAGAAACACCGTCTTTGGTTACCGTTGGAGCACCGAATTTCTTGTCGATGACTACATTTCTGCCTTTAGGACCTAGGGTAACTTTTACCGCATCTGCCAAGGCGTCAACACCTTTTTTCAAAGAGTCGCGTGCTGCGACGTCAAAATTGATTCTTTTAGCCATTTTTTCTCTTCTTATTCAATGATTAACCTACAATTGCCAAAATGTCCGACTCACGCATCATTAGGTAGTCTTTACCTTCAATGCTGATTTCTGTACCGGAATACTTGCCGTAAAGCACTAAATCGCCCACTTTTACGGTCATCGGCTCATCTTTTTTACCGTTACCTACTGCGATGACTTTACCGCGTTGTGGTTTTTCTTTCGCAGTGTCTGGGATGATGATACCGCCGCTGGTCTTTTCTTCTGCAGCCGCAGCTTCAACGAGAACTCGGTCTCCAATGGGTTTTACGTTAACTGACATGTGTATTTGGTGAATTTTAAGTTCGTCTCTCCCTTGTCAAGGGTTATGCCAACCCTCAAATAGTTGTTTTTATCTCCTCAATTTGCCAATTCTGTCAGTCAAATTCGACTTTTTGGCAGTAGAACTGATGATTTGACAGGTAGTAAATCAGAAAAAACAAGGAGGAGTTTCTGATTGTTAGGTCTATTATGCCGGTAAAATTCAACCAATCAGACCTTGAGCAGCTCGAACAACGCTTTCGTACTGCCTTGATTAACAACCTACATGGGTACAAACCGCTAACCTTAGTAGGAACGCAGTCTAAAGAGGGCCGCGACAACCTGGCTGTGTTTTCTTCCCTTTTTCACCTTGGTGCAAACCCAGCGCTTATTGGCATGGTGGTACGCCCCGATGTCAGTCCACGCCACACCCTCACCAACATACGCGATACAGGCCTTTTCAGCTTAAGTCATGTTTCCGCATCTCAAGCCAAACAAGCCCATCAAACTTCTGCCCGCTATCCGGAAGAAATCTCCGAATTCGACGCCTGTGGTTTCGATCGTTACTTCACCGAAAGTTCACCCATTCCCGCTGTTTCCGGCAGTCCGGTGAAAATTTGGTGCAGCCTTCAACAAGAAATTCCCCTCACCCAAAACGGAACCCACCTCATCATCGCGGCCATCACCCATTTGGAAGTCGAAGAAAAGATGCTGCGCGAAGATGGCTCCCTCGATTATACCGCAGTTGACCTGGTGGCCTGTGGTGGATTAGACACCTACTACACCGGCGAGCGGCTCTTTCAACTTACCTACGCCAAACCCGACCGCCAGCCGGAAGAACGATGAGCTTAGCCGTGGTTTGGTTCAAACGCGACCTGCGCTTGAACGATCATGCTCCGCTACAGGCAGCCCTTGCTTCGCCTTCCAACCTGCTGCTGCTCTATGTTTTTGAGCCCTCCTTACTCGTCCAGCCCGATTGCTCCGATCGACACTGCCAGTTTATCACCCAGTCGATTCGGGATATGCAGCAAACGCTTCATACCATCGGTCTTTCCATGACCGTATTGATGGGGGAGATGGTTCCCATCCTTCACGCCATCTACCAACAACATGGGCCTTTTACCCTATACAGCCACGAAGAAACCGGCACCGACGCCACCTGGTTACGCGACCGACAAGTGGCCGACTGGTGTCAAGGTCAACAAGTAACTTGGCAAGAATTTCCCACCAATGGCGTAGTAAGAAAGCTGAAATCCAAATCAGCATGGGCCAACCTGCAACGACAGCGTCTCCAATTGCCCGAAGCCCAGCCCCCATGGGCGCATGCCAAAGCGGTAGATGCCAGCTCGCTGGAAATACAATTCCCTGCCGACAGCCTCGACTTTGGCGAGCATCCACTCATGCAGATAGGAGGGGAGCGCGAAGCCCGTCAGTGGTTGGCTTCCTTTCTGGAAGACCGGCATCGCGGCTATCGCTTTAACTTAAGCAAGCCCGAAGGCGCCCGCCATCATGGCAGCCGACTTTCGCCCTACCTCGCCTGGGGAAACCTCAGCCTTCGGCAAGTCTTCAACGCCTTGCAGCAGCCTACCACCTCCCGTCGAACCTCGCGAGACCTCGCCTCCTTCCGTTCCCGGCTGTATTGGCACGACCACTTCTGTCAGAAATTAGAAACCATGCAGCAATACGAACGCGCCAGCGTCAACCCGGGCATGGAAGCCGGCTTCCTGCCTTGGAACCAAGCCCACCACGACGCCTGGGCCACCGGAAAAACCGGCTATCCCTTGATTGACGCCTGCATGAGGTGTTTAATCGAAACCGGCTTCCTCAACTTTCGCATGCGTGCCATGCTCGTGGCCTTCCACAGCTACCACCTCCGCCTCCACTGGCAACCTGCCGCCCTTCACCTCGCCCGCCTCTTCCTCGACTACGACCCCGGCATTCACTACCCGCAAATGCAGATGCAAGCCGGAACCTGCGGCTACCACACCTTTCGCATTTACAATCCCACCTTACAAGCCCGACTTCACGACCCTCAATGCGCCTTCATTGGTCAGTGGGTGCCTGAACTAGCCGCCCTTCCTCCTGCTTACCGCCTGGAACCTTGGAAGATGACCCCCTTGGAGCAGGTCATGTATCAATTCATACCCGGACGCGACTATCCGCATCCGATTGTAGAAATAGAAAAGACCGGACAAGAAGCCCGTCAATTATGGTGGGCACTCGCCAATAAACCGGAAGTAAAAGCCATAACGAAACAGCTCCTCGCACGCATCAACCGTCCACCCCGAGGATTTGATCAAGATGAAAAAGACGACCAATAAACAATACCTGCCGGAGAAAATTTGTCCGGTATGCCAACGCCCCTTTAACTGGAGAAAGAAATGGGAAAAAGTGTGGGACGAAGTGCGCTATTGCAGCGACGCCTGCCGGAAAAACCGTTCTTTGCGCCATGAATGAGCTGATTTTGGGGTCTGCTTCCCCACGACGGAGAGAACTGCTACGACAAATGGGCTTTGAATTTCGGGTAGAAGTAAGAGAAACACCGGAAATCGCTTCCCCGGAATTAGCCGCTGAGCTCGTCGCAGAATCCATCGCCATGCAGAAGTCGGAAGCCTTCGGTACGCTGTCACCGGGTCAAACCCTCATCACCTCCGACACCGTGGTAGTGCTTCAGCATGAAGTGCTCGGCAAACCTGCCGACCATGCCGATGCCGTACAGATGTTGACGCGGTTGCAAGGACACTGGCATACCGTTTACACCGCCGTGGTAGTACGCAACGCCGAAGAAACCATCGCCTTCACCGACGCAGCCCGCGTTCACCTTCTTCCCATGAGTCAGGACCAAATCCTGCACTACCTGGAGCGTGACCGCCCCTTCGATAAAGCCGGTTCTTACGGCGTACAAGACTGGTTGGGACACAACTTCATCGATTGCATCGAAGGCAGCTACTTCACCGTCATGGGACTGCCCACCGCCCGACTTTATCCCCACCTTGTTCGCCTCCTCGGACGATAACCGCTTCAAGTTCTCCCCACAACGCCTTTTATGAACCAGCGCACCCTCTTTCTTCGACACCTCGCACAGACCTCCCCCGAACCCCTGCTTTTGGAAATAGAGCGGGCCGAAGGCGTGTATTTATACGGCAGCAAAGGCGAACGCTGGCTCGATTTAATCTCCGGAATTGCCGTTTCCAGCGTCGGACACCGCCATCCCGCAGTGTTGAAGCGCATCCACGAACAGACAGAGCGGTATTTCCACACCATGGTATATGGGGAACTCGTTCTCAGTCCACAAGTAGAGCTTGCCAGCCGATTGGTGCAGCACCTGCCCGCATCCTTAGACGCCGTTTACCTCTGCAATTCCGGCACCGAAGCCACCGAAGGCGCCATGAAACTCGCCAAGCGAGTGACAGGTCGCCCCAACTTTATCGCCTTTCAAAACGCCTACCACGGCTCCTCCCAAGGCGCCCTCAGCCTGATGGGCAGCGACTACTTCAAATCCGGCTACGGCCCCTTACTTCCCGGCATTCGCACCCTTCGGTACAACCACACCCTCGACCTTCAGCACATCAACCACCAGACCGCCGCGGTATTTGTAGAACCCGTGCAATCCGAAGCCGGCTACCGCCCACCTTGTCACGCCTGGATGCAAGCCCTTGCTGCCCGTTGCAAAGAAGTAGGCGCCCTCCTCGTGATGGACGAAGTACAAACCGGATTTGGCAGAACCGGTCGCTGGTTTGGATTCGAGCACTACGGAATCGTCCCCGACATCATTACTTTAGCCAAAGGCTTGGGCGGCGGACTCCCCATAGGCGCATTTGTTTCCTCGCGGGACAACATGATGCACTTCACCCACAACCCCGTACTTGGCCATATCACCACCTTTGGCGGCAACCCACTCTCCGCCGCCGCTGCTTGCGGCGTACTCGACGTGCTAGAAACCATGAACCTCGACCACCTCGAAACCCTTGCCGCGCCCTTCTACCACATCCAACACCCCTTGCTGAGAGGCATCAGCGGCAAAGGCATGATGATCGCCTGGACCTTCGACAGCTTCGACATCGTCAAACAAATCATCCAGCACTGCCTCACCCACGGCCTCCTCACCGACTGGTTCCTCTTCAACGCCAACAGCCTCCGCATCTGCCCCCCCTTAACCATCACCCCCTCAGAAATCCAAGAAGCCCTCAACCTCCTCACCCAAGCCATGGACGCGGTGATGCAGTTTAATGGTTAATGGTTAATGGTGAATGGTTAATGGTTAATGGTTAATGGATAATGGATAATGGATAATGGATAATGGATAATGGATAATGGTTAATGGATAATGGTTAATGGATAATGGTTAATGAATTCTTTCTGCTAATAAAACGAAGTTTAAATCCATTTCTCGGAATTACTCCGGGAGGTTTATGGAGCGATAATTGAGCATATTCATAACCTTTTTATTCCTGAAAAATAAAACTCATTTATAAATCTATCTGAGGCTTAGAAGTCGTAATAAGTATTAAATA
>JAIXUI010000109.1 GCA_027484125.1 Bacteroidota bacterium
AGTCCACATCAAATAGTCTAAGGTAAATCCGTTCTCCACCAATGAGTTTCATCCAGCTTACTGAAGCTGCTTCTGCCTGTAGCTGCGTTTTCCAATAGTAAGCTCCTACTCGAACGTAATCGGGTTTGCTTTTCTTACTCCAGGCGAAAAAAGCAGCAGCCATTCCTGATAAAAACACCAGAAAAATGAGGAGCTTTTTCCCTTTGGAATACGAGGCAAATGGCAGCCGAATCATGCGCGATTATCTTCTAAAAGGCTATCTAAAATTTGGATAGCCGCTTCAGCAATAACAGTTCCCGGACCGAAGACCGCTGCAACGCCATTTTCGTACAAGAAGGCATAATCTTGTTGGGGAATAACGCCTCCTGCTACCACCATGATGTCTTCTCGTCCCCAATTTTTAAGCTCCTTAATCAGCTCAGGAACAAGGGTTTTATGACCTGCTGCTAAAGAACTTGCTCCTACAATATGCACATCGTTTTCTACCGCCATTCGGGCAGCTTCCGCCGGTGTTTGAAAGAGCGGACCCATGTCCACATCAAAGCCCAGGTCGGCAAAGCTGGTGGCGATCACTTTCGCTCCACGGTCATGCCCATCTTGACCCATCTTTGCAATCAAAATACGAGGGCGACGTCCTTCCGCTTCTTCAAACTGCTTGGCTTTTTCCTGTGCTTGGCTAAAGCTGGCGTTTCCGCTAATTTCTTGAGAATAAACACCTGAAATAGAACGAATCACGGCTTGATAACGCCCAAAAGCACTTTCTAATGCATCAGAGATTTCTCCCAAACTTGCTCTATGTCTGGCAGCTTCTACGGCCAGTTCGAGCAAATTGCCGATTCCGGTTTTTGCGGCCTCAGCCAAAGCTTCTAACGATTGTTTTACAGCATCCTGATTTCTTGTTGCACGAATGGCTTCAAGTCTTTTTATCTGGCTATCCCGAACTTTTCCATTGTCCACTTCCAGAATTTCGAGTGGCTTTACTTCATCGGTTTGGTAGCGATTTACGCCCACAATGACATCTTTTCCGCTATCAATTCTTGCTTGCTTCCTGGCTGCGGCTTCTTCGATGCGCATTTTCGGCAAGCCTGTTTCGATGGCTTTCGCCATTCCACCTAGCGCCTCTACTTCTTCAATCAAAGCCCAGGCTTTGTCCACCAGCTCTGCGGTAAGCTTTTCTACATAGGCTGAGCCACCCCATGGGTCGATAGCCTGAGTAATGGCGGTTTCTTTTTGAAGATAAAGCTGGGTATTGCGGGCGATTCGTGCGGAGAAATCGGTTGGCAATGCAATGGCTTCGTCCAAGGCATTGGTGTGCAACGACTGGGTATGTCCAAGTGCCGCGGCAAGTGCTTCTGCAGCGGTTCGGGCTACATTGCTAAAGGGGTCTTGCTCGGTTAAGCTCCATCCTGAGGTCTGACAATGGGTTCTCAATGCCATCGACTTAGGATTTTTAGGATTGAATTGCTTCACCAACTTGGCCCAAAGCAGTCGGCCTGCTCTCATTTTGGCGATTTCGGTGAAGTGATTCATGCCGATCGCCCAAAAGAACGACAATCGGGGAGCGAAATCGTCGATATCGAGTCCGGCTGCGATTCCGGTTCTCAAGTACTCCAAGCCATCCGCCAGCGTATAGGCCAACTCAATTTCCGCGGTTGCGCCCGCTTCCTGCATGTGATAGCCGGAGATGGAAATAGAGTTGAATCGGGGCATTTTCTTAGAGGTATAAGCGAAGATGTCAGCGATGATTTTCATAGAACTTAATGGCGGATAGATGTAGGTATTCCGCACCATAAATTCTTTGAGAATATCATTTTGGATGGTTCCACTCAACTGCTCCGGCTTCACTCCCTGTTCTTCAGCCGCCACAATGTAAAACGCCATAATCGGTAAAACCGCTCCGTTCATGGTCATGGAAACCGACATTTCTCCCAGAGGAATCTGGTCGAAGAGCAGCTTCATGTCCTCCACCGAGTCGATCGCTACTCCTGCCATTCCTACGTCACCGGTTACACGCGGATGATCAGAATCATAACCCCGGTGAGTGGCCAAGTCAAACGCGACCGAAAGCCCTTTTTGGCCAGCTGCTAAGTTGCGGCGATAAAAGGCATTCGATTCTTCAGCCGTTGAAAAGCCGGCATATTGCCGTACCGTCCAAGGTTGGCGCACGTACATAGAACCATAAGGACCTCTTAAAAAAGGCGGAATACCGGCACTAAATCCGGCAAACTCCTTAACGTCGGTGGGTTGGTTGGAGGCTGATTCCATTTCAAGGATTGGTGATGGTGAGGGTGTTGGAGGAAGTGAGAAACAAGGTAGAATAGCGTTTCATTGGCAAGGAGGCAGGGCCGCTGGTGACCTGTCCTTCGAAGTTCCAGGAGGAAGCGCAACATGCGCACTTAAGCAGAATCCTGCTCACGCTATCGAGGTTCAATACATGGCATGGGGTAAGGGGTTGCCAGGAACAGGTTCGTTCGAATGCTCGGAATTCATTTACAGATGCGCGGTAAACGAAGGTCCCTTTGTAGCCAATGGGCAGCATAATCATCCCTCCTACTGCATTCAGCGGCTGAAATTGCGGAAGATTGAGGGAATAAGATTGCTCGAAGATGATTTCCGGAATCTGACTCACCCCTTGATTGTTGCGTGAACAATTGGTTAAGATCAGAGAAAGTAAGACTCCTATAATCAAGCGATTCATGCTTGCTGGGTGTAGTTATAAAAACCTCTACCTGACTTACGGCCGTGGTGTCCGGCAGCTACTTTTTGTTGCTGAATGCGACTCGGGCGGAATTTACCGTCGTAAAAAAAGGATTCGTACATGGCGGAGGTTACCGAGAAGTTGGTATCCACCCCAATCAAATCCATCAACCGGAACGGCCCCATCTTAAAACCAAGGCTTTCCATCAACTGGTCAATGGTTTCAAAATCGGCAACTCCTTCTTCCAAAATTTGTAAAGCCTCTACATAATAAGGCCTCGCAACTCTGTTGACGATGAATCCGGGTGAGTCAGCGGCGTGAACCGGTGTTTTGCCCAGTTTTTTTGCCAATTCTTCTAGGAGTTGAGCCACCTCCGGTGCGGTAGCGGCGCCGGAGATTACTTCAACCAACTTCATGACAGCCGCTGGGTTAAAAAAGTGGAAACCCGCCACTCGTTCGGGATGCGGAATTCCAGCAGCAATTCGGGTAACGGGTATCGAAGAAGTATTGGTGGCGAGAATAGTCGCTGGACCATTAATTTCAGCTAATGCTTTAAAAAGCTCCTGCTTAGGCTCCAGCTTTTCAATGATGGCTTCAATAACCACGTCTGCTTTGAGCTGCTCTAGTTCTTGGGTGTACGATAAGCGCGACAGAATCTGCCCGGCTTCTTCCGGAGTGATGCGCTGCTTTTGCACCAACATTTCAATGGAGTTGCGGTTTGCAGAACGGGCTCTGTCGAGCATGTCAAGGTTAAGGTCATAAAGCATGGTTCGGAAACCAGCTTGCGCACAAATTTGGGCAATTCCGGCCCCCATGGTTCCGGCACCTGCAATGGCGATGATGTGAATTTGATCTAAGCTCATAACCCTAATCCAAGATGAAATTGCTTAAGAAAGCGCGCGTCGTTTTCGAAGAACAAACGCAAATCGCGGATGCCGTATTTCAACATGGCCATGCGTTCAACGCCGATTCCGAAGGCATAACCTTGGTATTTTTCAGGGTCAATGCCGCAATTAATCAGCACCTGTGGGTCAACCATGCCGCAACCAAGAATTTCTACCCAGCCGGTTTGCTTACAAACCGCGCAACCTTCGCCTCCGCAGATAAAACAACTTACATCCATTTCAGCGGAAATTTCGGTGAAGGGGAAGTAAGAAGGACGAAAACGCACTTTAGAGTCGGGCCCAAACATCTCTCTTACAAAGCTGTAAAGGGTTTGTTTAAGATCCGCGAAACTGGCATCTTCTGCGATGTACAAGCCTTCAATTTGATGAAACTGACAGTGTGCACGAGCAGAAATGGTTTCATTGCGGTACACTCGACCCGGCATGATGGCGCGCAAGGGAAGCTGCCCTTTCATCATTTCTTGCACCTGAACAGAGGAAGTGTGGGTACGCAGCAACCAGCCTTCAGGATTGGAAAGGAAGAAGGTATCCTGCATATCGCGGGCAGGATGATCTTCGTCGAAGTTGAGGGCGCCGAAGTTGTGCCAGTCGTCCACGATTTCAGGGCCGTCACTTAAGTTAAAGCCTAATCGCTGGAAAATGCCGATCATTTGGTTCATCACCAGCGAAACCGGGTGACGGGAACCGGCCTCATGGCCGCCGGCAGGGCGGGATAAATCCGGAATTTCAACTTGTTGAGCTTGTTGAGCTTCCAAAACCTCCCGCAAGCTTTCGATCTTCTGCTCGGCAGCCTGTTTCAGTTGATTCAACAGCAAACCTGTCTCCTTCTTCTCAGGACCCGGAACTTCCTTAAAATCAACAAATAATGCAGCCAGAATGCCTTTTTTTCCTAAATACTGAATCCTAAACTGCTCCAGTGCATCGGGTGTAGGTATTTCAAGCGTTGCTATTTCCTGTAGCAACGCTTCAATGCGGGACTTCATAAGCACGAAGATACTTTTCGATTGTCAAAGGGGGGAACGGTTATGATTCGTTTTCTTGTTTTTCGTGTGCTATCCTCGTTTTTTTCCGTACTTCGGCACTCAAATTCATCAGGATGTTGCGCATTGGAATCGTCTGCTATCCCACCTACGGAGGCAGCGGGGTTGTGGCCACGGAGTTGGGCAAAGCTTTAGCTCACGTTGGGCACGAGGTTCACTTTATCAGTTCAACCCAGCCATTCCGCTTAGATATCTGGAACGAAAAGGTGTTTTATCACGAGGTGAATGTGGCCTCTTACCCGCTTTTCGAGTATCCACCTTACATTTTGGCGCTGGCAGGCGAACTGGTGGATGTGGTGAAGTATCACAAACTGGATCTCTTACACGTTCACTACGCCATTCCACACGCTACAGCCGCACAATTGGCGCAGCAAGTGCTGGAAGACGAAGGCATCAACATCCCGGTAATCACCACTTTACACGGAACCGACATTACGTTGGTGGGCAAAGACAAAAACTACGAACCGCTGGTGAGATTGGCCATTAACCGCTCACAAGGCGTTACGGCGGTTTCGCATTCTTTGGCTCAAGACACCCGCGATAACTTCCGCATCACCCGCCCCATTGAAGTGATTCACAACTTTGTGGACACCGAACGTTTCAAACCCAGAAAAACCGGACATTTCCGCAAAGCCATCGCTCCCAACGACGAGCGCATTCTGGTACACATCTCCAACTTTCGTAAGTTGAAGCGCGCAGACTTGGTCATCGACATCTTCAGCAGAGTGAATAAAGAAATCCCCAGCAAACTGCTGCTGGTTGGCGACGGGCCCGAACGACAAAAAGTGGAACAACTTGCCCGAGATTTACAAGTAGATGCACATGTGCGATTTTTAGGCAAGCAAGAAGCGGTAGAAGAAATTCTTTCCGTTTGTGACTTATTCCTGATGCCCTCTGAAAGTGAAAGCTTTGGATTAGCAGCCTTGGAAGCCATGGCATGTGGCGTACCGGTAGTTTCATCCGACATTGGAGGATTGCCGGAAGTGAATATTCCGGGAGTTACCGGCTACCTCTCCCCCATGGACGACGCTGATGACATGACCGAAAAAGCCCTCAGCATCCTACGAGAAGATGAGGTGTTGGAAGGCTTTCGCCAACGATGTCGAGCCCAAGCGCTAAAGTTCCGGATGGAAAACATCCTGCCCCACTACATCCGCTACTACGAGCAAATTCTCGGCAGACCAGGCGCCTGCTCAGGAAAGCAGGGGTAACATGGAGCTTTTCAGAAAAAGAACCCTTTTCGAGTTACTGCCGGATATCACGCTCGAAAAGAAAATTCTTGACCGCCTACATGGATAAGCAGGTTCTAAGGTCAGCATTCATAGTTTAGTGATGCTGATTATCAAAGACGGTTCATAGAAAACAAAGCAGCGCTACAACAAGCATCACTCAACAACCCAACACGCCAAAGCCCCAGTCAAGAAGATTGTTCTGGGGCTTTTGGGGTGAGTAAAGCTGATGTTAGACTAAGGGGTTTTAGCAGCTAGACTAAATTTCTATTTATAAAAGATCGTGTTCTAATATCTTTGAAAAACCTTTATCGGATGTTACTAATGGCAATTTATAAGTTAAGAACGTAGAGGCAATTATGACATCGGGTAATTTGATACTGTATTATCTTTTTAGCAGAATCGTTTGATCTTTCATTTTGTTATTCCATTCTATTAGAAAGCAGTCATTTAGTAGCATTATTAATTTTATTTCTTCGGATTTGTTTAATCCTTTAGAACCAAGCAATTCAATTTAAGATAGAAATGAAACTCCTAAATTATATTGAATAAATAGCTCTAATTGGATTTCATTCATGAAGATAGACGAAGAAGTCGGCATCTGCTATAAAATCAATCTTCATTTTCTCTTACTGATGTTTGATATTCCAATCCATCAATATTCCTTTTAAGTTTGCCAAAGTGTTTGGCTAGGTTACCTTTTTCACCAGATTTAATAAGCTTTTCACTTAAAATCTTGGAGGTATTCTTAAGGTTTGCTTTATTGATAATTATTGTCATGTTTGGGTTTCTTATCTAAACAAAAAGAATAAATGATATTAGATAATCTAGACATTCATTTAATTGTTTTGTTATGGAGAGTTTTGAAAAAATTGGATTTAGATTGAATTATGAAAAGCTGAACTATCAATTTTAAATGAGTCTTCCGACAGGCTGGCTTAAATATGGGGCTATTTAGAGGGGTATTAAGGATTCGTGCTGCTACTTAATTAATGGGAAGTCACTAAAGTCTGAAACATAATTGGTTAAATCAAGTCCTGAACATTCGACTTTTTCCGCTGAGTATGAAAAATATAAGTTCAAATTACCATCGTGTTCAGAACCGATTTTGTCATTTTCTAAATGGTCAAGTAAATAATCTTGGCGAATAACGATAGGTTTTGTCCATTGGTCATTGTGCCTTACAACAAAAACATAATGTACAGGAATGTTTGCTATATTTCTTAACTGGGTTAAAGGAACATTAAACTGTCCACTAAAACTATTTTGCCGCGCTGTTGAAGTTGAAGTTTTAACCTGCACTCTTCTTAATGTTCCATTGTCGTCTTGAACAACAAAAATGTCATCACCGATGTCAACTTCTGGAATAGCTACATTCCAGCCACGAGTTAGAAACTCTGACATAACTGCCAAATGCCCCGCTTTGCCTAAATAAAGATGATAATTTTTCTTCATGCAGTAACTTTATGAGAATGTATTAATCTTCCGGTTTGTGAGTCAACAAACTGAATTTCGTCAACCTTTTTATTTAAGTCGTTATGATTGTCAATCCCCAATAAAGCGGGATAGATGTAACTTTCTAGTTTGCCGTAATAAAGTTCAAAATCGCTTTTAATGTCATAAGCAACAAAAATAGTATTAGCGGGATGAGCGTTGGGAAACCAACTCTTTATCAATTGTCTGATAGACGGTGCAATACTAAACGTATAGCCGTCCATTTGTTTGTTGACACTAATTCTGATTGATTCCATTTTATTTAATTTATCTCAATGCGAAAGAAACGAAAAAAACTTTGGCTTCGCAGTTTTTTTCAAGCTAGCACTGTCGCTCAAGCATGAATGGCAATAACCATCTAAAAGCAACTCCTCAAAACTAGTGCGTGAGTCAGCCTTAATGGTGGCACTTAGATTGGCTAGTTGAGCCTTCCTTAGGTCACTCTGCATGCTAGTAGGTTGAGTTACTCCATCGCTTTTCTGGGTATTTTGGAGAGGTTTCATGAAGTTATCAATACCGTTGCGCTAAGATAAAAAATCTAATAAACCGAGTTGGACTATGAGACTTTTTATTTTGTTCAAATCTCTGGAGGAGTGATGGAAGATATAGATTTCGATGGTTTTGCTGCTTTTGTGGCCCAAGAGGGATTGGTTATAGTGTAAGTCGGTGCCTTGTAATAAGTGGTGGGCGACGAAGCTCTAGCCAAGGGGGAAATTTGACCGGAATACGCAATTATCCGATATGTAGTTGAATGGGTGGGAAATGCGCTTAATCGACTTTAACGGCCGTTCAACCATCCGGAAGTTTGTGTTTCGGAATAAATAAAAGCGCTCTTTGGAATACCTACAAGAATTCTTGCACGACGAGAAAATTCTTGTCAGCATATTCTTTTAAGCTGGCGCTAAGGTCAGATATTTAAACAAGTTTTATAATTTCTGACCTTTGACATTGGCAGTGAGAGAATTGTGAATCAGTAAAAGTTTATGACAAAAAAAGCGGCTTAAAACTAATATATTTGCATTTATTGCTGACTTTCTTTGGGTTTCAAAAAAAAGAAATTAGAAGTCCAACACCTACAACTACATCAACTATGTTCCACATCTATCTGCCGAGTGCAATTTTGAAAAACGGTTGAAATAACAAAGCAAGTCCACTATAAATTATCATTTCCGTTTGTCTGCTTTGTTTATTAGCGTGATAAGCCAAGATTGTAAAGCCAAAAAAGACCTGCTATTCTAATAAAATGGTAACGAAGTAGGCGTATTGATAATAAGATAAAATGCTGTATATTAGGGTATAATTCACAAAGCCATGGAAGGAAAATACAAAAGCCTATCAATTTTTGACTTTCAGAAGATGTTCCCTGATGATGAGAGCTGCTACAAGTACCTGGTAGACATGAAATGGAAGGATGGTTTCAAGTGCACCAAATGTGGTCATACGAAGTTTTGTGCCGGTAATTCGCCTCATAGCAGGCAATGCACTAAATGTAGAGCGATAGAATCAGCAACGTCTGATACCCTTTTTCACAAACTAAAGTTTCCAATTCTGAAGGCTTTCTACATCGTTTATTATGTTTCTACAAGCAAAAAAGGGATTTCTAGTACTGAAATAAGTAGAAAGCTTGAGTTACGTCAAAAAACTTGTTGGCTATTCAGACAAAAAGTAATGAAATCGATGGAGAGCAGCAAAAAGTTTCCAATGACTATGCAAGTTGAAGTTGATGAGACTTATGTGGGAGGTAAAGACGAAACAGCGATAGGAAGAAACGAGGGCAAGAAGAAAATAGTAGTAGTTGCTATTGAAAAACAAGGAAAAGGTGTTTCTCGTATGTACGGACGAGTTATTGAGAAAGCAGATAAAAAGAACCTACATTCTTTCATGAAAGATCATATTTCACAAGAAGCGAAGGTGAGAACCGACAAATGGTCAGGTTACAAGGGGCTAGAGAAAGAATTTCCGAATTTGGAACAGGAGAAGTCTGAGGAAAAAGGCAAGAACTTCAAAGAAATGCATCGCTGTATTATGATGTTTAAAGCATGGCTTAAAGGTATCCACCATTCTGTGGACCATTTACAAGCCTACATCAATGAATATACCTATCGATTTAATCGCCATGGAATGAAAGAAGGCATTTTTGAAAACCTAATGAGAAGAATGGTTGACGGTAAACCATACCCCTATAAATTGATTATTAGTTAAATGGAGATTTCACTGCATGTTGACCCACTTGTTTCACTGTAAATTGACCCAGGTGTTTCACTGCATGTTGACCCACTTGTTTCACTGCAAATTGACCCAGGTGTTTCACTGCATGTTGAC
>JAIXUI010000145.1 GCA_027484125.1 Bacteroidota bacterium
ACTTGGCCTGATACTGTTAACATTTACAGTGCACTTGCAGTTAATGCAGCATCTCCAAACAACCAAACTCGCAGTGTTGACTTCGCTGCTGGTACAGCTACTGTAAAATTACAGTGGTTGTTCGATGGTCGTAACGCCCTCGCAGGCGCAAACGGCCTTGGATACTATTTCTGGATGATTGACGATATCGCTGTTTCAGCTCGTCCTTCTAATGACATCAGCCTTGATTTAGCTGAAGTAATTCACGGACCACTGGATACAGCAATCGCTGGCAATCCATTTTATGCGGTTGTTCCTAAAACTCCTAACCAGCATCCATCTACAACATTTGTTGCCACCATCGCTAACCGCGGTACTAACAACCAACCTAACACCAAGGTTAATGTTGACATTAAGAAACTTGGCGCTTCGGTTTACACCAACACCAGTACTCCTTCTGTTTTCAATGCTCCTTCTGGTGTAGCTCCTGCTACTCGTCAGGTTTTCATGCAGAACAATGCCTGGATTTTACCAGCTAACGCTGATACTGGTGTTTACCGCATTGAATTCAACGCTTCTTCTGACTCAACCGATGCAAGTCCAGCTGATAATGTTACTGCAGTAAACTTCGTTCGTTCTGACGATATCTTCAGTGCAGCTTACTTCCCTCCTTACAACGGTTTGATTTCACGCAGTGCAACCTTCGCTACCAACGGTGGTGGTTCATTCACCAACGCTGCTGACGGATGTATTGGTTGTACCATGATGTCGCTCGCTAACGCTGCTAAAATCACTGACATCGGTGTTCGACTGGCTACAGGTACTCGCCCAGGTGGTGACATCGTTGTAACCATCCGCGATACCACCGGTATCCTTACTGTTGATACTGGCGGAGCTATTCCAATTCTTACCAACCCACAAGCGTTCCCAGTAATTGTAACTGCTGACAACTACACTTTGACTGCTGCTGACTCTGTAAGCCGTACCCTTCGCATTCCAATTCCTGATGTTACGCTTCTTGGAACTAACCAAACAGTTGCTAAAATCCTCGCTGGAAATAAAGCATACTGGATTTGTGCAGAAATGTTCTCTAATGCTGGTGCTGCTCGCCTTGGTATCCTCGACGACCAAACTGTAACTCAGCCTTTCCACACTTCTATCATCTTCCTTCCAGCTGATGGTGCTAACCGTGCTGCTCGTTGGTTCACCAACGGTAACAGCTATGCGCTCGCTGCTTACTTGACTGGAACAGTGGCAACTAAAGAACTAAGCCTCATCCGCTCTATGTATCCAAACCCAACTTCTGGCGAAGTTAATTTGACTTTCGAGTCTAATACTGCTGCCGATGTTAATGTGGTTATCCGCGACATCACCGGACGTGAAGTTTACCGCCAAGTAGAAGGCAAGAGAATGGCTGGTGCACACACTTTGACCATCAACACTGACAACCTCCGTAACGGTATCTACACCGTAGAACTGAACGTAGGTGCTCACCGCAGCGTTGAGAAACTCTCAGTAAACCGCTAATTCTTACTTCGGTAATGAAATCAAAAAGGCCCTCTTCGGAGGGCCTTTTTGCGTTAGAGGGGAGGATTGGAAATGCCCTATCTAATGGTATGGAACATGTTGGAGAATAATAGAGCATTCTTTATTTTTATTGAACTATAAATAATTGATTATGAGGACACTTTTATTAGTTTGGATAGTCACCTTGATTAGTCCATTTTATTCTATGGGTCAAATGGTTCTTTGGTCAGAGGATTTTGCTAATGGCATTCCGTCAGGCTGGGTCAATGAATCTACAGACACTATCAATAAGCCCATGGCCAAGTGGGAGTACCGAGGGCTGCAAACGTCTCCCAATCTAGATACCGGTTCTAGGGGTTTGTATGCTAGGCATCGGTGGGTTATACAATCGCCTACTCGTGCAAACGGTTTTGTGATTTTTGATTCAGACTGGTTGCATACACAGGACATCAGCTTTACTCCACCTGCTGGAGCAGCTCCTGCACCTCATTCCTCCAGGCTTATTACGCCTAATTTGAATTTGGCTGCAATTCCAATAGGCAGATTAAGCTTCTATGCTTTTGCTAGAAAGTTTAGTGCAAGCTTTAAGGTGTGTTTTAGCCGGGACGGAGGAAATTCGTGGCCCGACACGTCCGTTATATTTCCAGAATTAACGTTGAATGAGGCCTCCTCTACTGGAAAGCGTATTGATTTAAACTTTTTGGCCGGCACTAACCAGGTTCGGATACAATGGCTTTTTGATGGTAATATTCCTTTATCTAATGGGGCAACAGGTTTGTATTTCTGGATGTTAGACGATGTTACCGTGTATGAACAACCTTCCAATGATTTAGAACTTGAGTCGTTTAGGGTTGTGGAGGGCTCGGTAGATACTGGAGTTTTTGGCAACCCATTTATGGCCATCACGCAAACATCAACGCCATACTCTTCACTATCAAGCACCCTGCTTCAACGTCCCATAACGTGGTTGGCGAAAATCAATAATTCAGGAAAGATTGCTCAATCCAATGTAAAGTTGGAAGTCAATATCCAAAAAAGTGGTAACAGTGTTTTTCAACAAAGTAGTTCTCCTGTTTTTGTGCCTGCTTCTGGCTTGCCAACTTCAACAAGCATTGGCATCAATCAACCAGCCGCGCCATGGTTGAACATTTACCAATTAAGCCGTTCCGATATCGGTATTTACGATATAATAGCACGGGCAGTCTCAGACTCTGTTGATGCTTTTCCATTCAATAATGAAATTAAGGTGCCTTATGTAATTTCAGACAGTGTTTTTTCTAGTGCCTATTTTCCTCCTTTTGAATACCTAATGACCCGAAGATCCATTTTTGCCACCAATGGTCAAGGCTCAATTTCAAATGCTACTGACGGTTGTGAAGTATGTAGCTTCGTCACTTTGCCCTTCTCTTCAAGGATTAGAAGGATTGGCGTACATCTGGCAGAAGGAACACAACCCGGTGGAAATATCGTAGTATATGTGCGGGATACATCCGGGCTAAGTAGTGTTGATGCAGCCGGTAATCATTTGATCTTTAGTAATCCAGCAGCATTTGGCGAAATTTTATCGTCAAATCCCTATACCATAACCAGTACAGATACGGCTAGCAAGGTGGTTTGGGTGCCTATACCGTTTCTTAGTCCAATGACAGGAATACAGCAAAACACCTTGCTTCAAGGCAACCGAGCCTATTATTTGTGCGCTAGGTTGTTTTCTTTACAAGAGACCGCAAGGATTGCCCTTGTAGATGATCAAACCATCCACCAACCTGGTTATCAATCCATCATCTTTTTGCCTGGAAGCTCCACTCGACCGGCAGGTTGGTTTACGAAT
>JAIXUI010000060.1 GCA_027484125.1 Bacteroidota bacterium
ATCCTAATTTGCTGCCTGATGCGCTCGTCGGTAGCCCCTTCAGGCTGAATCCAAGGCTTCTCCTGGGGCTTAAACACCTCCGGAAGCCCGGCGGCCCCTCGCCAGCAAACAGCAGAATGCGTACAGAGATGAGGCTTCCATAAAATGGTCAAACCCTCCGTTTCATACTTTTTCGTAATCTCTTTCATAGAAGTAAGTTAGAAAAAAAGGCAGTTTCTTACTGCTGATTTAAATGCATTAAGTAAAAGCTGAAACAAAAAAGTGAAGCACCAGGCATGGAAGACTATTCCGTCACAGCTTTTTTAATTTACAGACTTACACAATCTTAAAACACTTTCTTCGAAACAAATTTCCAGCAGATTGTCACAGATTGAGAGCAGGCAGTAAGAGCAATATGCTCCGCAGATTTGAACTGTAATCAGCTAAAAAGTGTGGATTGAAAAACTTAAGTTTGTACTTAACCGAGCATTTTACAAAAGTGTAACTTCTTGGGCAAAAGCACTGCTGAGATGTAGTCCATTCAACATTGGGCTCGCTGAAATTAGGCTTCCAACAATTCAATCAACTAAATTATCTGCAATAAAAGACCTGCATGCTCATCAAATTACTAGGTTAACAACGAACATGACCATAAGATATTAAACTGTAACCTAAACAAGTTATAGACTGTAAAAATCTTTTGGTAAATTGGAGGGGAGAAGCAGCAAAATATATTTCTAAATGCTAAATAGGAATAATCTACCTTTGCACTTCCACCAATAAAATGAAAAAAAACATTTCGGTGCTAGTTCTATTACCTTCATTGATAACTTTTGATAGGAATATTCACAAAGTTCTTCATATTCAAAACATGGTAAGTAGAAGGTGCAAACTTTTTGTTGAATCAGCTTTAGTTCAAAACCAAATAAAGTATTTCAATATTGAACTTGGAGAAATTACAATTAGCAAAGAAACTCCTGAAGATAAGATAGAATCATTAAGTAAAACGCTTCATAATTCAGGACTTGAAATTATGTCTGATAAAAATTCAATTTTGATTGAAAGGATTATACACGTTGTGATAGAAATGGTTCACTACAGTGAAGAAATTCCAAAATATAAATTCTCCAATTATTTAAGCGAGAAGTTAAATCAGGATTATGCAAAACTTTCAATGTTGTTTTCAAAAACCAAAGGGATGACTATTGAGCACTTTATCATACTTCATAAAATAGAGAAGATTAAAGAACTTATTATGTACGATGAATTAACACTAAGCGAAATATCCGATAAACTCCATTACAGCAGCATTGCACATTTATCACAACAATTTAAAAAAATAACCGGACTCACACCTTCCTTTTACAAAGCAATGCCTAAGAAAAACAGAATAAACTTAGAGGATATTTAAGAACAATAAGAAAAGCTTTGTCTATGTTTCTTACCTAGTAAAGTTAGGAAGTATTTGGTTATGTACATTCTAGACGACCTTCAACAAAACAGGTTTTCCGCAAATTGTCGGGGATTTATAGCAGGTTGTTAGGAGCGTTTGCAACGCAGATCAGCGTGTATTTACCTAGTAATCTACGTAAATCTGTGGAAAAAATGCTGCATAGAAAGCCAGGAACAATGGACGTTACTTCGATTTTCACAGTCGCGTACATCTATAATTGACAGGCACCACAACCACCAAAAGCGCCATACTTTCACACTATCCAAGATGAAACAGTGCTGATAATCGGGAAAAAGTATCGATCAAAGAAGTTTGAACAGTCGAAATGAACTAACCATCCAACGATTGTACCTCTCCGTGCTCAAACCTTAGCCACCAGCCAATGCATGATTAAAGAGCTGAAGATTCAAATTGTATAAATTAAAATTTGAATTATGTAACATAAACGATTAACAAATAGTGCAATTTTGATTATGTAGAATATGGCAGATTGCCCCTCCAAAGCATGCAGTTCTAACTGCTTTTTAGCTACGTAGAAAAACTAGTTTTTTCGTTAAGAAGCCAAAATCTGGCTTTAATGAAATAATTATGATTTTTCTCAACTAAGTATTGATATGCGGCTTTTAAACATGCAAACAGATCGTTGTAAAAAGCCTTTGTGTATGCTTAGACGCTTGAATATACGCCTGATTTAAGATGGCAACTGGAGCAACCCATGAAGCAAATTCGCGATAATGGCCATTTGTATCAGATCCATTCAGTGAAAAATTTCCAAGTAATAACGGCTGGCAACATGGCTATTGAATAGCCTTTTAAAAGAGCCTATTCGATTTTGAAACTACTTTAATTGGAAAAGGGAAAAGAACAAATTTTAAATTGAAAGATTCTCAAATGTTAGCAATTATCAGACATGGCATTTTACTAACTAAAGGTAGTAATAGCTTCGAAAGCATGGGAGTAATGAACCCGGCAGCAATCAAGGTTAAAGATAAAATATATCTTTTTTACCGGGCTGTTTCAGAGAGTAACCAATCCAGCATAGGCTACTGCATTCTTTCCAATGCGTTGAAAATAGAATTTCGTAGCCGCCAGCCCTTGCTGGAAGCCGAGTTTGAGTTTGAGTCTAAAGGAATGGAAGACCCTCGAATAGTAAAAATTGAATCCATGTATTATTTATCTTATACTGCTTTCAACGGAACCAATGCACTTGGTGCTATGGCAACTTCTACAGACCTCACAACTTGGGAAAAAATTGGAATTATTGTACCGCAAATAACCTATAAAGAATTCCTTGATTATATTTCTAAAAATGAAACAACAAGAAATAAATACAAAGAACATATAGAACATGAGATAAATTATAAAAGCAACTCTGATCAAAGCTTTATATGGGATAAAAATTTAATCTTGTTTCCGAGAAAGATCAATGATATGTTTTACTTTCTTCATCGAATTAAACCAGACATACAAATAGTGGTATCGGTAAAGAAATTGGAAGATTTGAATAAGATTTTCTGGGAAAAATACTTTTCAGAATTTGACCAATTCATCGTCTTAAGTCCCAAATATCAACACGAAAGTAGCTACATCGGCAGTGGTTGTCCACCGATAGAAACAGAACAAGGCTGGATTCTCATTTACCACGGAGTAGAAGAGGTAAAAAAGGCACTCATTTACTCCGCATGTGTAGCATTACTTGATTTAGAAAATCCTCAAAAAGAAATTGCTCGTTTACCTTATCCACTTTTTAGACCAGAGCAGCAATGGGAATTAAAGGGTAAAGTAAACAATGTGTGTTTTCCAACAGGGGCAATTGTAGAGGATGACAGACTTTACTTGTACTATGGTGCAGCGGACGAACGTATTGCCACGGTTTCAGTGAGTTTGAATGCATTAATGACAGAACTTCAACTTAATAAGATTAATAATGGATAATTTCTTTAAGGGTGCAAACGCCCAATCGCCTGGGTTTATACACGAAACTCCAGCTTTTCCACTTCTCAAGAGTGGAGATCCCAGCAAGGTTGAAAGGAACAAACGGCCAAAAATTCTGTTCATCACCTCTTATCCGCCACGTGAATGTGGAATTGCTACCTATTCGCAGGACTTAATTCATGCGCTTTCAACTCAGTTTCAAGGGACCTTTCAGTTTCAAGTTTGTGAAATTCAGAATCGACTTACCAGCAAGAAACCCCACTCTGAAAATCGCATGAAATTGATAGAAGATGACCCAAACAGCTACCGAAAGAATGCATTCTATATCAATAAAGATGAGGACATTCAAATAGTAGTGATTCAACATGAATTTGGGTTCTTCAATGAGAAGCATTTAGATTTTGAAGAAATGTGCAAACTCATAAAAAAGCCTATCGTTTTTGTCTTTCATACCGTACTTCCCTCCCCCCATGAATCATTAAAAAGACAGGTGCAGGAACTTGTTGAGATAGCCGCCTCCATAGTGGTGATGACTTTAGATGCTGCACAGATTCTTGTCCTTGATTACCAGGTTCCTACTACTCTGATTTCGATTATTCCACATGGTACTCATTTGCAGCCCATCCAGCAAAATTCAAACATTAGAGAAAAACTTGCGCTATCAGGCAAACTGATTCTTTCTACTTTTGGATTGTTAAGCTCAAGTAAAAGCATCGAAACTACGTTAAACGCTTTACCATCTGTTGTGAAGCATTATCCGGATGTTTTATTTCTCGTTTTAGGAAAAACCCATCCTAATATTATAAAGCAAGAAGGCGAAGCCTACCGCGATTCTTTGATGCAGACGGTGAACACTTTAGGCCTTCAACCTTATGTAAAATTCATTAACCGATACTTAGAAACCGGAGAATTACTAGAGTATCTCCAAGTATCTGATATTTATTTGTTTACTTCTAAGGATAGAAATCAAGCTGTAAGCGGAACGTTTTCCTATGCCATAAGCAGCGGCTGTGCGGTGGTGTCAACACCAATCCCTCACGCTAAAGAAGTTATTAATGGCAGTAACGGAATTATCTTTTCTTTTGAAGATTCCATGGAGTTGGCTGAAGCTATCAAATTGCTGATTGAGGATGAACAATTGAGAATGAAGATTTCAAACAATAGTTTAAAAGCTATGGCATCAACCTCTTGGCAGAATTCTTCCATTGCACATGCGCAACTATTTGGACGTTTGCTATCAGCCAACTACTCGATTCATTATTCAATTCCTGAAATCAATCTAAAACATGTTTTCAACATGACCACGAATTTGGGTATTGTTCAATTTGCTAAATTCTCGACTCCTGATTTAGAGTCAGGTTATACACTTGATGATAATGCAAGAGCGCTAATTGCAACCGCGCATTATTACCAGATTACAGGAGATAAGCGACTACTTGGCCTAATCTACACTTACTTTAACTTTATTAAATTCTGCTTTCAATCTGATGGTAGTTTTCTTAATTATGTTACAAAAGAAGGAGCGTTTAGTACTCAAAACTTGGATGACAACCTCGAAGATAGTAACGGACGAGCCATTTGGGCTTTGGGATATGTAGCTTCATTGAAGGGAATTCTTCCTAATGAACTCGTACTTGGAGCTGGGAACATGATGAATGAAGCCATTCCACTTTTTGCCGGGGTATATTCCCCTAGAGCCATAGCTTTTGCAATAAAGGGATTGTATGAGCAGAATTCAGAGGTAACCCTCAATTGGATCAACCACCTTGGTGAGCGTTTATACAGAATGTATCAAACCAATAAGTCAACCAACTGGCTCTGGTTTGAGGATTACTTAACCTATGGAAATAGTTTATTGCCGGAAGCCCTACTCCTTGCATACACCAGAACTGGACGGATAGAGTATAGGCATGCCGCAAAGGAAAGTTTTCATTTCTTGCTGGGAAAAATATTTGTAAACGACCAACTTAAAGTAGTCTCTAATCGTGGTTGGATGTTGAAGAATCAGGTTCAAACTACCTTTTCAGGAGGGGAGCAACCCATAGATGTTGCGTACACCATTATTGCTCTGAATAAATTCTTTTTAGCCTTCGATCTTGATGAGTATAAAAAGAAAATGATTAATGCATTTAATTGGTTTCTTGGAGCTAATCACTTAAATCAAATTGTTTACAATCCTGTCACCGGTGGATGTTACGATGGAGTTGAGGAAAAAAATGTAAATCTCAATCAAGGTGCAGAGTCAACGGTTAGTTATTTGTTGGCCCGTTTAACTTTATCAACATAATCCCTCATGTCAAGCAGCAGTTAACTCCTATCCGTTTAACTTGATAATTTTAAGCAAAAAACTGCTTAAAAAATTTCAAAAGCGGCCTATGCAGTTTCGCTCGTAGTGGTTGTGCTAGCAGTTAATTCATTTTGATATTCTTAAAGAATATGCACAATCATAACAGGCCTTTATCGAAGCAGGTTTCGCGATGATAGATGCGGAATGACAATAGGCTTTAAGAGTAGATTTACGTTGCAATCTGCGTAAATCTGTTGGAAAAGCGCAGATAGGCAAGCTTAGAACAGTGAAGGCTACTTCGCATTTTACTGTAGTGTAAACCCTATCTACAAAAAAGTAACTTCAAGGTTGCAAAAACGATTATTCCCGGATAGCCGAGTTTTTGTTTTACAGAATGTTGAAATGATGCGACCCGGAACGGGTCCTATTTTTATAGCACCCCATCGCCCCTGCCCCATACGACTCCGAAGGAGTCGAACAAACTAAGGCACAATTTGGTCCATAAACATTCGATCCCTTCAGGATCTAAAAGACCAACTTACCCAATAGCGGCTATTAATCTTTCGCCTCGATGGAGCTAGGGGTTGGGACAGCTCCTATTAAGTTCTCGAAGCGACCCGGAACGGGTCCTAGGTTTATAGCACACCATCACCCCTCCTCTATACGACTCCGAAGGAGTCGAACAAACTAGGGCGCAATTTGGTCTATAAACATTCGATCCCTTCAGGATCTAAAAGACCAACTAGCCCGATAGCAGCTATTAATCTTTCGCCTCGATGGGGCTAGGGTTTGTGACGGCCCCAATTACGTTCTCGAAGCGACCCGGAACGGGTCCTATGTTTATAGCACACCAGCGCCCCTCCCTCATACGACTCCGAAGGAGTCGAACAAACTAGGGCACAATTTGGTCTATAAACATTCGATCCCTTCAGGATCTAAAAGACCAACTTACCTAATTGCACCTTTTGTCTCGTAACGCTCCTTCGGAGCCGCTAAAAAAGGCTGAAATCGTCGCTACTAATCATTCGCCCCACTCGGGCACATCCTAATTTGCTGCCTGATGCGCTCGTCGGTAGCCCCTTCAGGCTGAATCCAAGGCTTCTCCTGGGGCTTAAACACCTCCGGAAGCCCGGCGGCCCCTCGCCA
>JAIXUI010000164.1 GCA_027484125.1 Bacteroidota bacterium
CACTGGTGCTCCAACTCAAGCGTGTGTAATCGATGTTAGGAGCGAGTATTCCGCCTAACCCTACAACTTGAACTTGGTGTTTGAGCAGAAATGAACCTTTTTCTAATTGGTAAGCATGACGGATATATCTTTTTGCATCCAAGGCAGCAGTAAAGACTAAACTGCCGTTGGAGGCGCTAGAAGAATCAATTTGGAAATAAAGTTGCTCCGTGCTGATATTTCTGTTTCCTGCTACATAGTAGTAGTTTAAACGATTAGCTCCAGGCTTGAATAGCATCAAAGGCTTTCCGTCGAAAGTTTTGTAGTTATTGACCAGCACTTGAACCGGAGTTGCTCCTTTGTTGCTAAACGTTACAGTGATTTTATCGTTAGATAACTGAACGAGCTGGGCATTTCCATTACCCAGAGCAGCTAGGGGGCCTAGCGATTCAGATAAGGCGCTATCGTTGGCAGCAGGAGTTGTGCCAACAGGTTTGAGTTCTGCCTTAGGAGCAGCTTTAGCTGCGATTTTGGCTTTTTCCGGAGCAGAGGGCTGGTCCTTGGGGAGGATGAAGATGTTGAAAGTGACGAGGATAAGCCCGATCAACAAAAATCCGGTGAGGGTATTACGATCCATTCGGTGGCTTTAAAAAGCGGCGCAAAAATAAGAATAGAAGACTTATTAAAAATTTTAAAAAGTATGCTAAAAAGCTTGGAGATATTTGGAATTGTAAGAATGAGTTTCAATATTTGGAACAACAAATACGGACACGTATGAAAAAAGTACTTTTTACAATTTGCATCGCTGCTGTAGGCATTTTCGCGCACAATGCCGCTTCAGCCCAGGGTAACCCTCCGCCTCCACCAACCAATGGTGGAAACTCAGGCGGCCCACCACCACCACCGCCGCCAGTGGGTGTACCCCTCGATGGTGGAATTACTGCACTGCTTGCTGCCGGTGCAGCGTTGGGAGCGAAGAAATTCAGAGCTCAACAAGCCTAAGTAGCAAAAGAAAAGAGCCTTGTGACGACAAGGCTCTTTTCTTTTATACCATTTTTTGCAGAATTTCGTTTTCACGAAAATGGCCCAAAAATCTTCTTCCCGAACCCAACTTGCGTGGAGCCTTAGTTTAGGCTTTCATGGATTGCTTGCTTTATGGTTGCTTTTCAGCGCCTTAACCATGCCTGATCCTCCTCCAACAGTTGAAGGGGTGGAAGTTAACTTCGGAACCGGCGAAGAGGGTATGGGCGACGTTCAGCCTGAAGATGCCGGCGGTGGCGCTCAAAGCCAACCTGATCAAACGGAAGTTGCTTCTGAAACAGATCCTTCCAATGAATCCTCCAATGAGTTATCGGAAGAACAACCGGAATCGCCGGTTGTAAACCAAAATCAAAATACCCCTCGGGAATCCATTTCTGTTACAAACCCTAAATCCAACCCTTCCAACCCTTCAAATTCCAACACCCCTCCAACCATTGACCAATCGGCGCTTTATCCCGGAAAGGGCAAAGGAAAAGGTGGCAATGAAGGGGAAACAGGTAAACCTGGCGATCAAGGAAGCCCCGATGGTTCTCTTTATACCAAGAATCGGGAAGGAGGGGGCTCCGGTGGAAATTCAGGAGGTGGAAGCGGAACAGGTAAAACCGGAGTTATCCATACTTTAAGAGGAAGGGTGATGGAACGAGCGCCCAGCATTCGATACGATAAACAACTGGCCGGTAAAGTGGTGGTTGAAGTTTGGGTTGATGAAAAAGGTCGTGTGGTTCGTGCCATCCCTGGCGCACGAGGTACTACACTTTCTGACCACGATATTTGGGAAGAGGTGCGCCAAGGAATTTTAAGCTCGCGCTTTAATGCAGTTCCTGATATGGAAGACGAGCAGCGAGGCTTCATAACGGTTACTTTTGTGCTCCAGTGAGCACCCCAGATCCACGCTATCCCGATACCCTTCAGTTTCTTTTTAGTCAGCTTCCTATGTTTCAACGCATTGGTGCCGCTGCCTTTAAAAAGGATTTGACCAATACCCGTAAGCTGCTTCAAGCACTCGGAAATCCTCATCAACAATTTCTATCTATTCATGTTGCCGGCACCAATGGCAAAGGTTCGGTAACGCATATGCTAGCGTCTATTTTTCAAACCCACGGTTATCAAACAGGTTTATATACATCTCCTCATTTGCTTGATTTTAGAGAACGTATCCGAGTCAATGGCGAGATGATTTCCGAATCTCAAGTGGTGGAACTCACCGAGCTGATGCGGGAATCGTTAGGGGAAATTCAGCCTTCTTTTTTTGAGATGACAGTAGCCATGGCATTTAGGCATTTTCGCGATGCTGGTGTGAACATGGCCATTATTGAAACCGGCCTTGGAGGTCGACTCGATTCAACCAATGTTATTACACCAGTTTTATCCGTGATTACCAACATTGGCTTTGATCACATGGACATGCTGGGGGATACGTTAGAAGCCATTGCCATCGAGAAGGCCGGTATTATTAAAGCCGATGTTCCGGTGGTGGTGGGAAGTGTAACCCCAGAAACGGAGCCAGTATTCAGAAAAATTGCCAATGAGCGGAGGGCGCCTCTTCGTTTGGCGCAAGATGCCTGGAGGCTTGAATTGCTTGAATCGAACGATGAGGGTGTTTCTGTAGATGTTTATCGATTGAATAAGAAGGTTTATGAGAAGCTTCAGCTCAGCTTAGCCGGTCATTATCAACTCGAAAACCTGCGCACTGTTTTGGTCGCTTTAGATCAGTTAGAACGCATGGGGTATGAATTTGACGAGGAAAAAGTCCGACTAGCGCTTGCCAACATTCAAACCTATACCGGGCTTGCAGGACGTTGGCAGTTATTGGCCAACCAGCCTAAAGTCATCGCTGATACGGGTCATAACGCGCACGGTTTAAGTCAAAGCATGCAACAACTTGCTGCACAGGATGCTACTGAAATTCACTGGGTTTTTGGGTTAGTTAAAGAGAAAGACTGGAATTCAATCGTGACTTTGCTTCCTAAAAACGCCGTTTATCATCTAACACAAGCCAATATTCCAAGAGCGATGCCTATCGAGCAATTAACTGAGCTGATGCAAGTTGCGGGCTTCAAGTATGAAGTGGCTGGAAGTGTAAAGGAGGGAGTCAAGCAAGCGATGAATGCTTGTCCTGAAGATGGTTTGGTGTTTATTGGTGGCAGTACATTTACCGTAGCGGAAGCGCTTCCGTATTTTACAGGAGGTCAATATGTCGGATAATGTACAGCGAGCGCCCATCATCCTTTACACAGATGGCGCTGCCTTAGGGAATCCCGGAAAAGGCGGGTATGGACTTATTCTGATGTCAGGTCCACATAAAAAAGAAATGAAAGCGGGTTTCCGCCTCACCACCAACAATCGCATGGAGCTATTGGCAGTGATTATCGGGCTTGAATCACTTAAGCAAGAGGGCCATCCGGTAACGGTGTATTCCGACTCGAAATATGTGGTAGATGCCGTGGAAAAAGGCTGGGTTTTTGGCTGGGAAAAGAAAGGGTATGCCCAAAAGAAGAATCCTGATTTATGGAGTCGTTTCCTTAGAATATACCGAAAACACCAAGTGAAATTGGTTTGGGTGAAAGGCCATGCCGACAATCCCTGGAACAATCGCTGCGATGAGCTATCGGTGGAAGCCGCTAAGCAAGGGCCTTGGGCAGTGGATTTGGTTTATGAGCAACTGGTTCAATCAGGCCAAGCTTGACTGAGGCTAAAGCCGAATCAACAAGCCAATTCCGGTAGTCTGGCTGAGTTGCACCTCTTTGTCTTGATTAGGGTCAAAGATGAGCAAGCCTAACATCGAGACATTGAGATACTTATTGATTTTCATGGTGATGGCTAATTCTGCACGGTGCGTTACTTCCGAAATGGCCCTATCGTAAGGCCAAAAACCTATGTAGCGAATGCTGCCTTCTACATTTTCCATCACCTTTCGGCTGTGATAGCCCATTAACTGGAAGGCAAACTCATTCAGTATGGTACTTCCTACAGGCACTCCATAATTTTTAGGTTCCGTTTTATACAAAGTAGTATCGGTCACAATGGTTTGGCGAAGGGCGCCGGTACCAAACCGAATCCAAGCTTTATCACTCTTTTTCCATTCAAAACCGATAGAAGAAGTGAGATAAGCGGGAGAAAAGAAACGGGAGATGAGAATTTCCCGTTCAATTCCTGAAGCAGTTTTTTCATAACGGAAACCATCAGTAAACTGGGTCTGGAAGTTCGATCCCACATAAGCATTCCAAAACGGAGAAAGTTTATATCCCAATTTAATATCGATGAAGATTCGGTCTAAGGTTTTGCGAATGCCTTGTCCGCGCGTATTCTGTTGTCCAAACTGTAAATCAGTTTCGGCATCAAAAGTTAGATTATGCTGTTTGTAGTTCGTTTTGTTGTTAAACAAAGCTGCGAACGCCAGCGAGTTAGTTCCTCCCCCTTTCCAGTTTTCTGAAAAGCTTGCTTGGTTCACATTCAAACCAATACGCGTTTGTTGAGCCCAAGTGGGCGGGATGCTATCACTAGGGTTAGCGATTAAAAAAGAAGGGCAAAACCAGCAAAACCAAGGAAGGAGTATGCGAATTGATTTCATGAAACTAAGAAGCTGAAGGCGACGCAAAAATCTAAAATTTCTGAAAATCTCCACTAAGCCCTTACCTTTGGCAAAATAGTTCTGCTCAACAGGACAAGGTTCGGCTTCGGCCGATGAAAAGGGAACCGCGTGAAATTCGCGGGCTGTCGCGCAACTGTGATGTAGCCAACAGGTTCAGCCAAAACGCCACTGTGAAAATGGGAAGGCGGCTGAATGCTACCAGCCAGGAGACCTGCCTTGCCCCATGAGGACCAAGCTTTCGCGGATGAAGCATTGACCCGTTGGCAATTCCTGGTAGAGGTTTAAGTGCCTCTTGCTTGGTATTGCTTTTGGTTTGGTGTTTATAAGCAAGCTCAGAACAATTGAAAGCGCCTTTAACACCATGAAAAAAATATTTCTTTTCGCACTTGCCCTTAGCTCTTTAGTAGCTTGTCAGAAAGACGATGCTGCAACACCAGATCTTAAAACGCCATTTTCCGAAGGATTATTGATACTGAATGAAGGGGCTTTTGGCTCTGGTACGGGAACGATTCAGTTTTACAACCTCACGAATAAAAGTATTAGCAATGACCTCTTTTTCTCTATGAACAATCGCCCATTAGGCAACATCGCACAATCGATTATCCGAGTGGGCAGTGAATACTGGATTAGCGTGAACAATGCTGAAAAGGTAGAAGTTACCGATGCCAGTTTGAAAAGTGTGGCAACCATTGGCGGACTTAATCTACCTGATCAATTCTGCTTTCCTGGTGGCAATCAGGTTTATGTGAGTGAATGGAAGTCGTTTGCCTCAGCAGGCCATGTGGTCGTAATTAATCGAAACAATAAGTCGGTGGTTAAACGCATTCCCGTAGGCGAGCTTCCTTCGAAAATGCTTTACACTGAGAATCAATTACTCGTTGTTAACTCCGGAGATAGTACGATTTCGATTATCAACACCTCGGCGGATACGTTGGTAAGAACCATTGCGGTAGGCGACCGCCCGAACGGTTTGGTACGGGATGCCGCCGGCAAAGTTTGGGTGCTTTGCGGAGGTAAGCTTTCCTTTACCGGACAGGAAACCCAAGGGAGTTTAGTTCGACTAAACAACGGCTTCACCGGCGTTGATTTCCAGTACAGCTTTCCACAGGTCACCGATCATCCCGAGAATTTGGTACTCAGCCCGACCGGTGACGGCTTGATGTTTTCTTTGAACGGTGCTATTTACAGCATGGCAGTTAGTGCTTCTGCTCCTGTGAATACTAACGTCAGGGCAAATGTTTATAAAATGCAAGTAGATAAAGGCAGAAACCGTTTGTACGTAACCGATGCAGGAAATTTCTCTTCCCCCGGCAAAGTGTTTCTATACAGTTTGCCCGGATTGAGCTTAGTAGATTCGGTGAATGCAGGCGTAATCCCACGAGAAGTGTTGGGAGAATAAGGTAAACCATTCCGTAAGTTTTACCTGTTTGGATTAAATCTTTTAGTAATTACCCATACCATGATTTTCTAATCCTTGCTTACTGGTAAATATCTTTGAGAAGGAAGTCTGCTGATATGGAATCACAAAAATATTTGGTAAAGAGCTAGAAGCCAAATGGTTAAATGGTTTTTTGTGTGAAAGCAATCTTCATAGACCTTCATTAAAGTAGAAAGTGTTTGCAGCTATGGAAGCAACCAAAGAAGCTAATGAAACGGCCAGACACGCGGGTGTTTCATTGGTTTTTTCTAAGCACGGTGTACTATATGAGCGCCTTCCAGATGGTAGCGAAAAAGTGCTGTCTGAGCTACCAAGTAAAAGAAAAAAAATACGCAGATTCTATAAGTTGAAATAGCATGCAAAAACGAATTCGTGTTTTTGCCTCCAATTTACAGGGGCTCAAGGACTTAAACACACCTTGAGCCCCTTTCTTTTTTACGTCCCTGGCAGTATCACGATCACCGATCAAGCACGAAGACAAGCTGATCAAAAGCTAATACAAATTGTTAAGGCGTGAAGACAAGCCTATATGTTAAGCATACAAAATGAAATGTCAAGGATATAAAATGAACAAGCGTGAACACAAGTCGATAACGTGTGAATACAAGTTGAAGAGCCACGAATACAACCTGAAAAGTTAAGAATACAAAACGAGAAGGCGCGAATACAAGCTGAAATGTGAAGAATACAAAATGAGGAGGTGTGAACACAAGTCAACAAGCCGTGCATACAACTTGATAAGGCGCTAAAACAAAGCGAGTGTAATCCATGCCACGTCCTAAAATAAGACCCCGCTCATACGAAAAAAAAGCCCGGACAGCTGTGGGAACAATGCGGATAAATGGCCGCAGGAATGACCTCGTAGAGACGGCATTCATGCCGTCTCCCGTTGAAAAAACCAACTGCGAAACCCTATAAAAGACCTGCCAAAACGCTAGATGAATCCCATTGAATAAATCATCAGAAACGAACCAACCGCCCAACCTCCAACAAATCCCATCTAGCCATCCTAATGGTCATCTATTCCGCCGGATTACGCATCAGCGAAGCAATCGACCTACCAATCACCGACATCGACTCCAAAAGAAACCAAATCAGAATCAGTCAATCGAAAGGACGAAAAGACCGCTATACCCTGCTTGCCGCCAAAACACTTCAAGTATTGAGGGCTTATGTGAAAGAATACCAGCCCAAAACCCGACTCTTCGAAGGCCAAAACGGGGAAACTTATTCTGCCCGAAGCATCCAAGCCTTCTTTAAAGAAGCCCTTAAGCGAGCCGGCATCACCAAAAAAGCGACTGTACACACCCTCCGCCACAGTTTCGCCACCCACCTCTTAGAGCAAGGCACCGACCTACGCTACATCCAATCACTCCTGGGCCACGAAAGCAGCAAAACCACCGAAATCTGTACCCATATCACTCCCCCAAGGATTTGAACAAATTAAAAGCCCCATCAACCACCTCGAATTATAAGATTTTCTAAATTAGCACAACAGAGCAAGCAGCAAGATGAAAACACTCAAAAGCTATAAACAGCCCCAATCGTTACAAGCAGTTACCAACACCTCCTCCACTACCCAAGGAGCTTCAACCAAGGCGGATAGATACGCAACTCCGGAAAAATATACGCAAGTTACAGTGGATATATACTCAAGTTTGGAAGGAGTTGCGTAAACAGGGATGTTGGTGGCAAGACTATGACGACATACAACAATTAACAAACAGACTATGGACGAATTAAAAGAGTATGTAAAAACAAGAGAAACTGAAATTGAAAAAGTTTCGGCAGTTCGTTATGACGGTGCTGCAAACATTAAACGTGACAGTTTAAGAGACGATGCAGATGTTGACTATGCCCGAGTTTTATATTCTTCCTCATTTAGACGACTTCAAGGGAAAATGCAATTACTTGTTCCCGGACAAATTCATTTTTACAGAAATCGACTTACTCATAGTTTAGAAGTATCACAAATTGCACGTTCGATTGCAAAAAGAATTGGCTTGGCTGACACTTTAACTGTTCAAACTTGTTCATTGGCACACGACATTGGCAATCCACCGTTTGGACACGCAGGAGAATTATTTTTAAGTCAATTTAACTCCAAATTTCCGTATGAAGGCAACGCTCAAACATTTCGGATATTGACAAATATTGAAGACAAGTTTCACGACTGTAATGGTTTGAATTTAACATTGAGAACACTATTAGGAGTAGTGAAATATCCAAACAGTTATTCCCAAAATCCTGACAAATTTCTCTACGAAAATGACTACAAAACTATTACCGAATGGACAACTAAACACGACCTTAAACTAAAAACAATAGATTGTGAAATTATGGACTTGGCGGATGAAATTGCATACGCAGCTCACGACTTGGAAGACACTTTAAGAATGAAATATTTCACGATTGATGATTTACTATTTGAATTTTCAATAAGTGAATACAAAGAATGCTTGCCTACACTTCAAGACTTGGTAGATAAAGCCAAAAAATATGCTTCACAAGCCAAGACATATCAAACATCTGAAGAATTCTCCATTTTGTTTCATAAGGAATTAACTTCTTCAATAGTTAATTTGTTGGTTGTTGATGTTGGCTTAGTCACAACTGACATCGAGAAAAAACTTGGTTATCAAAATTATAGTTGCATTGCCAAAGGACTGAAAAAACTGACATTTAAAGCAGTGAAACGAAGACCTGATATTATCCGATATGAACAGCTTGGTAAAAAAGTTCTTTCAGGACTTTATGAAGTTCTAACTGACGAAAAATTTAATAAAGAGCTAGTTTTATTACCAGCAGAATATCGGGACAAGTCCGACAAGGAGAGAACAATTCTTGACTACATTGGTGGTATGATGGACAGTTATGCCATTGACCAATACAAAGTATATTTCGGTAACAACTCAATAGACTGTTTGTATGACGGAAAGAAGCCCAGCTGATAACATTCATCCGAGTAGGCGAAAGTCCCACTAACAAAAAGTCCCAGA
>JAIXUI010000142.1 GCA_027484125.1 Bacteroidota bacterium
GTGAGAGGACAGGTAGGGAAATAATCCCTACCTTCCTACTCGATTACTTTTTAATCGAGAAAAAAACACAACAAGCAGTTAAAGAACCCCATTCATCCAAAAACATACCTATAGACAGGGGGAAAAATGGATTTGGTCGAAGGTGCAATTCTGTCCTTTATGAAGAAACTACATTTGTAAAAGAAAATCAACAACCCATATATGAAAACATCCTTGAAACTCTTAATGCTACTAGCAGCAACGGCTATCAGCATAAGCAGCTGCAGAAAAGATGATGATTCAACCAATACGCCTGAAATTACTTCTATGAAGGATTTGCGCGTAGAATCCTCCTTCCAATTTGCAAGTGCAAAGAATTTTTCGTTGACCCTGCAAGCAAGTTTACCCAACACTGCTCCTGATGAAAAATTCCTGTTCACTGTTTACGATAAAAGCCCGGATTTAGGCGGAAACATGCTAGACCGTGGAATGGCTGATGCAAACGGACGTTATGTACTGGAACGCCAGCTTCCAACCGCGCTTGAATCTGTTTATGTTACCCTAAGATCAAGCTTAGGCCGAACTGAAGCTAGAACCATCAATGTTAGTGGAAGTACCACAACTGAGATCTTTACCCAAGGGGCTGTGGGCAATCCTATTGCAGGAAGAACCGCTAACACCTCCCCTACTTGTTCTTCTGGTTGCGGACTTACCTTAAATGCAAGTACCAACAATGGGTATAACATTCCAAATAACACCACTTTGTGTATTCCGGAAGGCATCACCTTAGGTGGAACCATTACTTTAAACTCAGGTTCAAGAATCAGAGTTTGCGGTACTCTAAACGCACAAAACATCAACCTCAATGGAGGTGCGAGACTGCACATGGTGATCACCACCACCGGAAGATTGAACATGCAGAACATCAACATGAATTCTTCAGGTGATTCTATTATCAACTATGGTAGCAACTTCGTGGTGACCGGCAATTTGAATGGACAAGGCTTTGTGGGGAACTATGGCTTCATGAGCATTGGTGGACAATTTAACAACAACAGCAACGCTTATTTCCATAACTATACTGGAGCGAGATTGGGTGTTACCGATGATTTTAACAACAACCAAAGAGTAATCAATGATGGCACAATCACCATCTTAAGAAACTTTGTCAACAATGGTTCGGCAGATTTTACTAACAACTGTAGAATGACTGTTGGAAGAAACTTCTCACAAAACAACATTTTCCAAAACTTTGGATATGTGGGAGTTACTGAATCAACTGATTACAATGGACGAAGCGTAACAACCTATGGTTCTGGTTCTTTATGGATTACTAGAGATGCTCAAATCAACGGAACCTTATCCGGACAGACTTCTGGCTACGCCAAACTTAAAGTATCCACAACAACTAGAATAAACGGAGGGGCAAGAATAACCGGCCAAATCGATGTTTGCGACGCCACCGGCATTGAAACCCTCAATATTACTTTACCAAGTTCAGTAACCACCAACTGCAGTGCCTACATTCCTGCAACAAGCTGTAACCCTGGAGATGGCGTTCCTACAGTAGTGGACACCGATCGTGATGGAGCACCAGACAGCATCGATGAGTATCCTAACGATCCAAACAAAGCCTTCAACAGCTACTATCCTGCACAGAACGTTTTCGGAACTCATGCATTTGAGGATACCTGGCCAGCACAAGCTGACTACGACTTCAACGACCTTGTGATTGGATACAATTATAAAATGGTTCGAAACGCAGACAATAACTTTGTAGAAGTAGAAGCTCGTTATAAAGTTCGCGCTTTCGGTGCGCAGCTCAACAACGGGTTTGCAGTATCCTTCCCATTCAGCTCATCAGCAGTTGACAGAATCTCTGGAACTCGTCGTGCAGAAAGTTTCATCAGCGACAACGCAAGAGGATTCGAAGATGGACATGCAGGAAATACTGTGATTGTTGTAGCAGATGCCATCAACTCTTTATATGGGGCTGCTATGCAAAACACCGTTCCGGGAAGAACCAACCTGAATACAGATACCATCGCGGTGGTGATGACCTTAAGCACGCCGCAAGCCAGCATTGGAACCGCTCCATTCGATCCGTTCTTGATTGTTGACAAAGAGCGTGGAAAAGAAATTCACTTGGTCAATCAAGCACCCACCAAATTAGCCAAGAGCAGCTACTTCGGCACCAACATGGACCGTTCAGTTCCATCGTCAAGAATTTACTACCGTACTGCCAACAACCTGCCTTGGGCCATTGACCTCCCAACAACCTTCCGCTACCCGGTTGAATATGTAGAAATTCTAAAAGGCCATTTGAAATTTGTAGAATGGGCAAGAAGTGGTGGCAGAAACCTTACCGACTGGTACATGGATAAACCCGGCTACCGCGACAATACCAAGCTGTACTAAACCAAGTATAGCTCAAAGAAAAGCCTCCGTGACTATGGTCTCGGGGGCTTTTTTGTGTGGTAACCATCTCAAGGATTACCAACTTAATTATCCTTTAGAGAATAAAAGTAAAGCTGAATAAGTTTTGTCAGACGGTGACAATTGCAGTTAATATATTCGCTAAACAGACAAAGGACAGATCAATGATGGATTTCGCATTTCTAAAAAAAATCATGCACTTAACTTTGCTCAACTTGTACTTAAGCCTCGTCTCCATGTTTCGCAAGCAGCTCAATGACTTTTCCTAACCCAAGATGACTAAAGGGGACATTCTAACACTTTTCCAGAGAAAGCTATCTTTCAAAAATCCCAAAATGACTTTAAAAGCTCCTGCACCCAATTATAGCGCTAACACCACCAACTTGAACCGCATACAGTAATCTAACCTAACATGGGACTACAGCTGGAAAACTTGAAGTATCAAGAAATCGCCGTTCAATCGGTGGTTAAAGTTTTTGACGGAACCGAGAAAAACTCCTTTGACAATGCTTGTATCGAAGGCATACGTTCTAATGTTTGCAAACTTACAAGTGAACAAATCAAAGAAAACATCCAAGGTGTTCTGAAGGAAAACGGCATTGACGAGGAAACCGCTCAACTTTCAGCAGACCAAGATCTTTGTATTGAAATGGAAACGGGCACGGGTAAAACGCTCGTTTACATCAAAACTATATTGGAGCTTTACAAGCATTATGGGTTTACCAAGTTTATCATTTTAGTTCCTTCTATTGCCATTAGACAAGGTGTATTAAGTGCTTTTAGAATTTTCGACAAGCAACTATCCGCTATTTATGGCTTCACCCCAAAGGCATTCGAATATGACAGTAAGCGACTTAACAGAGTAACCAACTTTATTGAAGAACAGCACCCACAAGTCATGGTCATGACCCTTGCTTCATTCAACTCAGAAGACAAGATTTTAAATCAGGCTCAGCGAGAAGATTTGTTTGCTAACATGCCATTCATTGATGCAATCGGCAAAACCAACCCGATTATTATCATGGACGAGCCACAGGAAGGAATGGACACAGATAACTCCATTAAACAAATCGCTAAGCTCAATCCATTATTCAAACTTCGCTATTCTGCTACTCATAAAGTTTTAAGAAACCTCGTTTATCGCTTAACTCCTTACGACAGTTACAAACAAGGGCTGGTAAAGAAAATTGAAGTCCTCACCGTAACCGAAAAAAATGATGAAGCCACTATAAAAATTGAACTCACCGAAACGCAAAACGGAAAAGGCGAACCTAAAGCCAAACTGAAAGCGTGGAAATTGAAGGGGGGAAAATTTGTTTTTGAAGAAACCAACTGGCTCAAAGTGGGCGACAACCTGGGAGAGAAAACAAACAATCCCAGTTATCTGAATTACCAAGTTACCAGAATCAATAAAAGCTTGAAGACTGGGAAATGGTCGGTTGAATTTTCTAACGGAGCCATCCTAGAAGAAAAACAGGCAGCAGGAAACTTAACAAGTATTTGGGGATTGCAGCTTGAATGGCTTATCCGAAGGCATTTTCAGAAAGCCGAGAAATTGGCCAAGCAGGGCATAAAGTGCCTTTCACTCATCTTTATTGATAAGGTAGCGAACTACATCGGGGAATCACCTATCATCAAAGAGCTTTTCATTGAGAAGTATAAATTGGTTTATGCAGAATGGAATGAAGGCCAACTTCCATCCGACGAACACATTAACCAAATACAGGGCTACTATTTTGCTCAAAAAGCAGGCGGTGAGTTTGCTGATAACGAAGGCGGACAAAAAGAGCAAAAGAAAATTTATGAACTGATTTTGAAGGGTAAAGAAGAACTGCTGACCATCACCAATCCTGTTCAGTTTATTTTCTCTCACTCAGCTTTGGGCGTTGGTTGGGACAATCCGAATATTTTCAATATCGCAACCCTCAACACGGCTTATTCCGAAATCCGCAAACGCCAGGAAATAGGTAGAGGGTTAAGAATTTGCGTAAACCAAGACGGACAAAGAACGTATGATGCCTTGTATGTAGAAGATACAGAACGCCTCAACCAATTAACCGTAATTCCCAATGAAACCTATGAAACATTTGTAACCCAGTATCAGGAGGAAATCAAGGAGGTTTATGGAAATGCCCAAGCAGGTGCAGGACTTACGCACACGCACAAGGGACAACCGCAAAATGCAGTTCATTTCAAACGCAACCAAAACGAAACTCTTAACTCGGCGTTCAAACGCTTCTGGACTTCAATTGCTAGGAAAACCGATTACCTCGTTTCATTCAATGAAGATGAACTTTTGAGAAAATCCATTGTGCAAATCAGTGAATTGAAATTGGCAGATTATGTGGCTGAAGTAAGCAGCCGTTCTATTGGGGAACTTACTGAACAAGGCATCAAGGATCATTTTGGCGGGACAGAAACTTACGCTTTAAAAGCCCATTTCACTCCTTTGGATTTAGTAGAAGAAATCAGCGAGAATACCGGGTTGTGCTATGAAAGTGCTTTTAAAATTGTAAATGGGATAAGCAACTTCGATCAGTTTATAAAAAATCCACCGCAGTTTATCCATCAGGCGGCTGCAATAATCCGGAATATAGAATTGGATGAAATGATTAGAGGACTTGACTATCATTTGACTGGTGAAGTATTTCCGTTTTCGTTTGATGATTTTGTAAAAAACATTGCTCCGCAAGCTTTTGTGGACACACCGAATAGAGGTGTTTTTGATAAAATGCTTGTGGATAGTGAAGTAGAACGAACCTTTGCAAAAACTGCCGATAGGGATGATGAAGTACTATGTTTCCTCAAACTTCCGAGCTACTACAAAATAAAAACACCTATAGGCGATTACGAACCCGACTTTGGTCTGGTGATGAAACGCAAGAGTTTGAAAACTGGAAGTGAAAGCGAGTATTATTTTGTGATAGAAACCAAAGGAACAAACGACCTCAACGATAAAAAGGCATTGACTGAAAGTGAAGTTTACCGCATTAAATGCGCGTTGAAACACTTTGAAGCCCTCGGCGTAGAAGTGCATTACAAAGCACCAATAAAAGATTACAGCTACTTTAAAACATTGTCTGAATCGGAATTTACTAAATAATCAGAATTGATAGAATGATGGAAAAAGATGAGTTAACCTATGCCATTATTGGGAGTGCAATGAAAGTTCATAACACTCTTGGTAATGGTTTTCAGGAAGTCATTTACCAAAGGTGTTTGGCAATCGAGTTTGAAAAATCAGGATTAAACTTTGCAAGAGAAGCTAATCAAACCGTTTACTACGACGGAATTGAAGTTGGTACAAGAAGGGCTGATTTTATTGTGGAAGACAAGATAGTTGTAGAATTGAAAGCAGTAATAAATTTGGAAGATGTTCATCTTGCACAAGCAAAAAACTATCTAGCTGCATACGGGTTTGAAAAGGGATTACTTATCAATTTCGGAACAACAAGCCTACAATACAAACTAATTTTTAACACCAATAAACGCTACAAAGTAAAATGAACACAAGTAAAAACAATCCAGAAAATCCTTTAATTCAGGTGCAGAGCACTGATTGGAACGCAACCCGTTTAGAGACTTTGAAGCAACTTTTTCCGGACCTTTTTACCAACGAAGGGAAGTTGAACCTCCATGAATTGAAGAAAGTAGTGGACCCTGAAAGCGTGAGTGAAACAGAACGCTATGAGTTCAGGTGGTTTGGTAAAAGTGCAGCCAAAAGAAATGCCTTCTCTCCCAGCAATGCTACGTTGGTTTTAGACAAGGATAGAAGTGTAAACCCAACAGAAACCGAAAACCTGATCATTGAAGGAGAAAACTTGGAAGTGCTGAAACTGCTAAGCACCGCCTACAGAGAAAAAGTAAAGTGCATTTACATAGACCCGCCATACAATACGGGCAAAGACTTTGTGTATTCCGATAATTATTCACAAGACAAAAAAGCCTACTGGGAAGATGCAGGAGTTATTGAAGAAGGATTAAAAATTGACACCAATACCGAAACCGACGGACGCTACCACAGCAATTGGTTGAACATGATGTATAGCCGTTTGCTGATTGCAAGGCAACTTTTGAGAGAAGATGGTGCAATATTTATTTCTATTGATGATAATGAAGTTCACCACTTGAGAAAGTTGTGTGATGAGGTTTTTGGAGAGGA
>JAIXUI010000137.1 GCA_027484125.1 Bacteroidota bacterium
CCGTGCCTTTCGTGGACATAAAACCCTTTCGTGCCCTCCGTGCCTTTCGTGGACATAAAAACCCTTTCGTGCTTTCCGTGCCTTTCGTGGACATAAAACCCTTTCGTGCCCTTCGTGCCTTTCGTGGACATAAAAACCCTTTCGTGGACATAAAAAATCTTTAGTAGACAAAAAAGAAATTTCACGCCTTACATGCCGTTACAAGACAAACACATCAACTATTATGAACGACACCATCATTTTCAAAGAAGAATCCTATCTGATACAAGGAGCCATTTTTGAAGTATATAAAGAAATGGGCTGCGGCTTTCTAGAAGCAGTATATCAGGAATGTCTAGAAAAAGAATTGCGCCATCGGTCAATACCCTTCGTGCCACAAGCAGAGCTAACACTACGCTACAAAGGCGAACAACTTGCCCACAAATACAAACCCGATTTCATTTGCTACGACAAAATAATCCTAGAACTAAAAGCCCTAAAACAAACCGCACCCGAACACCAAGCCCAAGTAATGAACTATCTCAAAGCCACCAACTTCAAACTAGGCCTACTAGTCAATTTCGGCACCTACCCAAAAGCCACCGTAACAAGAATAGTCCTCTAAAATTTCGTGGACAAAAAACCCTTTCGTGCCCTTCGTGCCTTTCGTGGACATAAAACCCTTTCGTGCCCTCCGTGCCTTTCGTGGACATAAAAACCCTTTCGTGCTTTCCGTGCCTTTCGTGGACAAAAACCCCTTTCGTGCCCTCCGTGCCTTTCGTGGACATAAAAACCTTTCGTGCCCTCCGTGCCTTTCGTGGACAAAAACCCCTTTCGTGCCCTTCGTGCCTTTCGTGGACATAAAAACCTTTCGTGCCCTTCGTGCCTTTCGTGGACAAAAAACCCTTTCGTGCCCTCCGTGCCTTTCGTGGACAAAAACCCCTTTCGTGCCCTTCGTGCCTTTCGTGGACATAAAGCCCTATCAAAATTTACAGCCCACATTCTCTAAACAGCAGTTATCCTTCAGATATACACCGAAAATGGCCTAAAAGGATTACTATCAACACTTATTTTGACGTAATATTAGAAGGAGTTTTTGTCACTACCTTATCACATGCTTTTCTAATATTCCAAGTCAATACGCCACATGTCCATGCTTCAAGTCTGCATAACCGGGGCAAACGCTTCAGAAGTAATAAACAGAGTAAGACCCTTGATCGATCCATCACAATTTTCCCTCTCGCTTGAGCCGGATAACTGCCAGGCCGAACTCATTTTTGGATCGACACCCGCACAAAGTGACGCCCCAATCAAAAAAATATACTTCCAGCGCCTTGATGAACGCCAACCTCTACAAAGAGAAGTAAAAATTTGGCCGGATTCACAGGAATTAGCCGACCAACTCCTTCTCACAACAATCCATGGAATATGGCTTGAGCACCGCTACCATGAAGCCAATCAAGCCAAATTGAATGCAGAAGCTCGCTTAAAGGCTGCATTAATCAACAATTCAGATATTCTTACCTTACTTGACAGCTCAGGAAAAGTCATGTTCCAAAGCACCTCCATCAACCAGAAAATGGGCTATGGAGAAAATGAATTGGAAGGCAAAAGCTTGTTTGAAATCATTCACCCCGACGATTTACCCCATGTTATCTCCGCTTTCGGCCATGCCATGCAAAACGATGGCGTCAGTCAACGGCTTGAGTTCAGACTTAAGGATAAAAATGGCACCTACATTTTCCTCGAAGCCATCGGAAACAACCAATTAAAAAATCCCCACATTCAGGCTTTCGTGGTTCATTCCCATGACATTTCAGACCGTAAAAAAGAAGAGCAAGAAAAAAACAAATTAATCAAAGAGCTAACTCGTCAGAATAGCGACTTGAAGCAATTTGCCTACATCACCACCCATAACCTTAGAGGCCCTTTCACCAACATTCAGGCTTTATTGCCCATGATTCAAGCCAATCAAGTGGTTCAACCGGATGTTCATGAAGCACTAACCCAGTCGGTGATGATGTTAGAGTCGGCCATTGAAGATTTAATCCGAATCCTTTTTATCAAAGAAGCCGAAATGATTGCCATAAAGCCAGTCAACATAAAGCTACTTCTGTCCAACTTACTGAACTGGCTAAATCCATTGATTGTTGAAACCAAGGCGCAAATACAAATCGATATTCCGGAAGAAGCGGTGGTCCCATTCAATGAATCTTACCTGCGCGAAATCCTTGAACAGCTTATTCGAAATGCCCTTGGCTTTCGCAACCCGCATCGAACCGCAGAAATTAAAATCAGCCTAAAAAACGAACCGGGATTTTGGCATTTGCAAGTCGCCGACAATGGCTTGGGCTTCGACTATGAATTGGTTAAAAATCGCGTCTTCGGATTCTATCAACGCTTTCACGCCAATTCGGCAGGAAAAGGATTGGGGCTCTTCTTAGCGCAAACCCAAGCTCAAGCTTGTCATGCACATTTAACTTGTAACAGCGCGGTTGGAATAGGAAGCGTCTTCACCTTAACCATTCCCGAAAGCCTCAACCCTTCTTCCATTTAAAATCAAAGAGCACTGCGACCATCCTATTATTAAAAGAAGGATTTTATGGGCAGGAAGTGAACCACACCACTTACAACCTTGCCCGTATGAACATGTTTTTGCACCACATCAATAACGACAAATTTAATATTGCCCTTGGTAATACCCCCATCGACCCACATTATGGTGATGAAAAACCCTTTGATGCCATTGTTTCAAATCCACCATATTCCATAAAAAGAATGGTTGACGAAGACCCAACACTAATTAATAACGACCGTTCTGCTCCTGCCGGTGTTTTGGCCCCTGAATCAAAAGCAGGTCTTGCTTTAGTGCTTTATTGCAATAAGTTTTCGATCTAGTAAAGGCAGAACAGCCATTGTGTGTTTCTCTGGCATTTTTTACCGTAGCAGTGCGGAAAAGAAAATTAGAAAGCACTTAGTAGAAACCATTACTTTCATAGCACCTAAATAGTTTTTTGGCGCTTCTAAAGCTGTTAAACAATTTGTATTGTTGAAACATAAAACCGAAAACAAAGTTAAGTTTATAGATGCCAGAGTGGAGGATTTTTTCAAAAGGCAACTAACAACCATGTGCTACCCGATGAACATCTTGAGCAAATTATAAAATATTCGACACGTAAAAAGATATGTCATTCATAGCTAAATCTGTGGATATTCCTAAGATTGCTGAACATGATTCTGAGCTCTCCGTTAGCTCCTATGTACAAGCAAAGGATAATCAGGAGAAAGTGGATAATCCACAGTTAAATGCAGAGAATTATAAAACTGAAGAGAAGATAAATGCACTGCGTGGGGATTTTGCTATTATTGTAAACGAGATTGAAAGTTAAGGTATGAGCAAAGAAATAAGTCTTGAAAAACAAGAATACGAAACTATTTTGAAACAAGCGGTTGAACATATTCGCTCAACTAGAATACAAGTAGCCAAGAAAATTAATAAAGCTACACAATCGATTTACTGGAATCTTGGAAAGTTGATTTTTGAAAAGCAATTAAACGAAGGTTACGGCAGTGCCGTGGTTAATCAACTTTCAATTGACCTAAAAAGAGAGTTTCCCGATATGGGCTTATCGCCTCGGAATTTGTGGAATATGAAACTTTTTTATGAGCGTTACCATCAAGCAGACCCAAAACTGCTACAGCTTGTAGCAGTTTTGCCTTGGGGACATAATTTGTTGTTAATCAATAAAGTTCAGTCGTTAGAAGCAGTGATATATTATGCCAACGAAGCCATAACCAAAGGCTGGAGTAGAGACTGGTTGCTCAACGCCATAAAAATGGATAGCTTTAGCTATTATCAGTCCCAAATTCAATCGCATAATTTCAATGAAACACTTTCTATCATTGATGCAGACTATGCCAACGAGGTATTTAAAGATCGGTACAATCTTGGTTTTTTGGGCATTACTGAAAAAGTAAAAGAAAGCGAGTTAGAAAAACGATTGGTAGAAAAAATTAAATCATTTGTATTGGAATTAGGCAAGGGTTTTACATTTGTTGGAAACCAGTACCGTTTAGAATATAATAACAAGGAATATTTTGTAGATATGCTTTTTTTTCATCGCGGCTTGCGAAGTTTGGTGGCTATAGAATTGAAAATGGGCAGTTTTAAAGCCGAGTATGTAGGTAAGATGAATGCATATCTGTCATTGCTCGATAAATTGGAAAAAGGAGCATCCGAAAACAATTCTATTGGAATCATCCTTTGTGCCGACAAAGACCATTTAGATGTAGAAATTGCCTTGCAAGATATCCATAAACCCATTGGTGTGGCAGAATATCAGCTTTTATTACCTAAGGATAAATTGGAAGACTTGCTAATAAAAGAAATAAAGGAATCAACAACAAACTATGAATAAATAAAAAGGATATACACAATCAAAAAAGCGAGGACAGAACAGATAGTTCGCGCATTTTAGGCAGTTTTTGTACGTGTTCAGACCTCAAAACCGAACTCGTACAAGTAGTTCGGAAGGAATTTCTGAACCACGATATGGTAAATGCCTTCCAATGCTATTCTGTAATCTCGTTGAACTTCCGACAACAGATGCCCTCTCTAAGCCTTAATTCTTCGAATGCCAGGATACAAGCTTCTTCTGTCTGGTAATTGTTGGTGAATTCGTTGTGCGTCATGGCTTTACCTTTGATAAAGGTCTTGGCAGGTATTGTCACCGAGTGACCTCAGATTTTCTGATGGAGCATATTCATTTTTTATGCTCCAATCGTATTAAAATTCGTCCGAGGCGTACCGGCTTTCATCTCAGTCATACTTGCGATTATCCCGGTCATACTACCTAACATCCCAAGCGATTAAAGAGAAATCCGGCTAATAACAGGAGAACAGGTTGGAGAGCCTGATAGGTTGTAGAATTTCAAATGGAAGAACGAGCTGATTGACTTTGGTTAGACAGCCTTTTCCTGTATCAGTTAGAACAAAGCCCCAAGGGTTAGGTGGGGCTTTAGCTACTTTACTACTAGTAATTAAATGATTTTATCATGAACTTAATCTTTCATGAAACCAAACCTCCCATTCGTCATAATTGAACCTTAAATCAGGAATTATTAAATCTACTGAAGATAAAACTTTACGGATAAAAGCTTTTTTGAATCTTGCTCTCGAGTCTAAATCGAATGTATATCCTTCATAATTTCCGAAAATATCAATATAACTAGCGTTTTCAGAAGGATAAGTAAGTGCATTACGTATTACATCTGGCCTTGTGTAGAAATGCTCATATGTAGGCTCTACAGACATTGAAACAAGAATGACTTTCCCTTTTTTCACCAGATCTAATGAGGAATACAATCCTTCAACCCAATTAAAATCTTCATCATAGGCAAAGCGCAGAGTTATTAACTCCGATTCATAATTGTTAAATTTTGAATCTCGCACTTCTGAATTGATGCTTTTCTCTACATGAGTGCTCCGTTTTGAATTGACCCCCTAATCCGGCAAATTGACCCCCAATATGGGACAAGCCATTCCGGCAAATTGACCCCCATGGTTGGATTGATTTCGATTCGCTCATTCCGGCAAATTGACCCCCTATATGGGACACTCCATTCCGGTAAATTGACCCCCATGGTTGGATTGATTTCAATTCGCTCATTCCGGCAAATTGACCCCCTATATGGGACAAGCCATTC
>JAIXUI010000125.1 GCA_027484125.1 Bacteroidota bacterium
AAGAGCTGGTGTACTTCACCAACTCAAATTATTCTAGCAAACCGCCGTGTACCGAACGGTACGCACGGTGGTGTGAGAGGACAGGTAGGGAAATAATCCCTACCTTCCTACTCGATTAATTCATAAACACTGTCAAGAATAAAGAAAGATTAAAACATGAAGAAGATGTATAGGTTAAAAGCTGTACAAACTTACCATCATGAGACATGTCGGGCTTATCGCAATAGGAATCACCACTTTGCTTTCTTCTTGCACCATCATTCGTCAAGGCGAAGTAGGCGTAAAACGCACCTTAGGGGTTATTAGTCCGAAGGTACGGGATGCTGGTCCTAAAGTGTTCAATCCATTTATCACCACCATGATTAAAGTGCCGGTTCGCACGGTTAATTTGGAAGTAAACCTGGATTTGCCTTCTAAAGAAGGATTGAATGTAAAAGCTGAAATCTCCATACTTTATCATGTTGATGGAGCTATGGCAACACAGGTAATCGAGAAAGTAGGAAGAGATTACGAGGGAACACTCATTTTACCAGTATTCAGGGCCGCTGCGGCTGATATATCCGCCAAGTTTATGGCGAAGGATATGCACACCGGCAATCGATTCGAAATAGAAAAGCAGATTAAAGAGATGATGAATCAGCAGTTGTTGCAGCGAGGTTTGATCATTGAAAGTGTGCTAATGAAAAGCATCAGTCTTCCACCTAATTTGTATCGTGCGGTAGAAGAAAAACTTCAAGCAGAACAAGACGCTCAGCGGATGGAGTTTATCCTTCAAAAAGAGAAGCAAGAGGCTGAACGAAAAAGGGTAGAAGCGGAAGGAATCAGAAATGCGAATAAGATTATCGCAGAAGGGTTGACCAAAGAAATCATTCAGTTTAAGAGTTTGGAAACCTTCGAAAAATTAGCCAAGTCCGGAAACGCGAAAGTGATCATCACGGACGGAAAAACGCCTTATCTGCTCAACGAATAAAGACAATATCGCTTACAGAGCGGGCCCGCCGTTGCCCGGTCGATCCACCTAATGCTCAGTCAGGGAGTTGCCAGGGTGGGCCCCGACCGGACTACGGACGGGCTTTTTTGTTATTATTAGCCGATGAATCCTTCTCCTTTATCCAGACTTATAGCAGGAACGATGACATGGGGGGTGTGGGGTAAAAACTACAACACCTACGAGATGGCGAATCTTATTGAAGTTTGCCTTACTAACGGAATTAGCTCTTTCGACCATGCCGATATTTATGGTTTATATACCACCGAAGCTGCCTTTGGGCGGGCTTGGAAGGCAGCTCAACTCGACCGGCAACAATTGCAGTTGATCTCTAAATGCGGCATTCAACTGGAGTCTGCAGAGCGTGGTGTTTCCATTAAACATTATCAATACAACCAACGGTATTTGCGTGATTCAGTTGAGCAATCGTTGCGTAATTTACAAACCGACTACCTCGATTTGTTGCTGCTCCACCGCCCAAGTCCACTTATGCAAGCCGATGAAATTGCAGAGGCCGTCAACAAGTTGAAATCGGAAGGAAAAATTCTCGCTTTCGGGGTTTCCAACTTCACGCCTTATCAAACTGATTTAATTCGAACCAAAATCGAAGTGGGCTACAATCAAATCGAGTTTTCGGTTACGCATCCAGAAGCCATGCTCAACGGAAGCCTCGACCACATGCAAATACATGGCATTCAACCGATGAGCTGGAGTCCGCTGGGAAGCGTGTTTAAAAAGAATGATGAACAAGCAGCGCGAGTAAGAGAGGTTGCCAATGCTTTAAGTATGAAATACAACATTTCCTTGGAAGCCATTTTATTTGCTTGGATTTTGAATCATCCCGCAGGAATTTCACCAGTATTTGGTACAACTCATCCGGAAAGAATTGCAGCCCTCACTCAAGCGCAAACAATTAAGCTGGAATTACAAGATTGGTTTGCCCTATGGACCGCCAGCGCAGGAGCTCCCGTTCCGTGAAAGAGGGGATTTGTAGAGGGCTTGACACTTTTAAATCAGATTTGAAATATTTTGTTTCTATATTTAGAAACATTCTTCACATTTGTAATGTCCAACAAGGCAGTAGTGTGTGAGATTTTTCGAGACAAAATTTCTTGAGGAAGCGGACGAGTTTATTTCAAAACTTGACCCGAAGACTATAAAGAAAGTCTTGTACAACATTGACCTTGCTGAACAAACCAATGACCCAAAACTTTTTAAGAAACTTTAAAATGAAATTTGGGAGTTTCGGACAAAGTTTGCAGACATTCAGATCAGACTTCTTGCATTTTGGGACAAAACGGATAACAAAGAAACATTGGTAATTGCAACCCACGGCTTCGTGAAGAAAGTTGATAAAGTTCCGGCAAACGAAATTGAACGGGCAGTAAGACTAAGAGAAAAGTATTTTCACACCAAACAAAAAAAGTAATCACATGGCAAATAAAGAATTAAAGACTTACCCACTTGCCGAGATGAAAGACAAGTATATCGGCAAAGGCGGGACACAAGAGCGTGACGAATACGAATACGAGCTTCGTATGGACGTTTTGGGGAAAATGATTAAAGCCGCAAGACAAGAAAGAAACTTGACACAGGAAGAACTCGGGCGACTTATTGGAGTTCAGAAAGCTCAAATCTCAAAACTTGAAAGCAGTGCGAATAGTGCGAGAATTGACACGATAATAAAAGTGTTTAAAGCATTGAAAGCCGAAATCAATTTCAACGTAAAACTAGAAGACACCTTTGTCAAACTCGTTTGATAGAATAGCAATCATATCCTCGAAAAGGATATTTACTTGAATTAAATGTCTATCGAAGGTCGAAGATTACTTTTTCTTCCTATTCACACCGATTTACACAAAAATCGGTTCTGACTTGCGCTGTAATATTATCGGAACAGCTTAATTGATATCCACGGAAAAATGGTGTTTATGACGGTTTTTTATTGTTGCTCATTTCCATAACTCCCATCCCATTTCAGTTAAATAAAAAAAAGGGAGCATACTATCAGCATGCTCCCCTTTTAATTCTATTATTTCTTAATTTAAGAATTCATCATCATGAAGAATTCCTCGTTGGTTTTGGTGCCGCGCATTCGCTCCAGCAATAATTCCATCGACTCTTGCGGGGTCATATCGCTGAGGTAATTGCGGAGAATCCACATTTTCTGAAGCACATCTTTATCTAACAACAAATCCTCACGGCGTGTACTGGAACCATTCACATCCATGGCCGGATAAATACGCTTGTTCGACAAGCGACGATCCAGCTGAAGTTCCATGTTTCCGGTTCCTTTAAACTCTTCGAAAATCACCTCGTCCATTTTGGAACCGGTATCAATCAGAGCAGTAGCCAAAATGGTGAGCGAGCCGCCATTTTCAATTTTTCTGGCAGAACCAAAGAACCGTTTCGGCTTATGCAGCGCATTGGCATCCACCCCTCCGGAGAGAATTTTGCCGGAAGCGGGCTGAACGGTATTGAAGGCTCGGGCCAGGCGGGTGATAGAATCGAGGAGGATGACCACATCATGGCCACATTCAACCATGCGTTTCGCTTTCTCCAACACGATATTCGAAACCTTCACATGGCGGTCGGCTGGCTCATCGAAAGTAGAAGCCACCACTTCTGCTTTTACAGAGCGTTGCATGTCGGTAACCTCTTCAGGGCGCTCGTCAATCAGCAATACAATGAGATAAACCTCCGGATGATTTTCTGCGATGGCATTGGCCACATCCTTGAGCAACATGGTTTTACCCGTTTTGGGCTGGGCTACAATCAGTCCACGCTGGCCTTTGCCAATTGGCGTGAACATGTCCATGATTCGGGTAGAATAATTGGACGGTGAAGTAAAGAGTTTGAGCTTTTCGTAAGGGAAAAGAGGGGTTAAGAAATCAAATGGAACGCGATCACGAATTTCATGAGGAAGGCGACCGTTGATGGTTTCCACCTTAGTGAGCACGAAAAACTTTTCGTTTTCACGTGGTGGACGAACGCCAGCTCTGATGGTATCACCCGCTTTTAATCCATATTGTTTAATAAGGTTTACCCCTACATAAACATCATCAGGAGAAGGCAAGTAATGATAATCGGAGGAGCGTAGATAACCCTGCCCATCAGGCATGATATCAAGGACTCCTTCGTGGTTGATTACATTATCGAAATTGTATTGCTCCCTGCGTGGTTCTTGTGGCCGTTGAACCTGCTCGCGTGGTTGGCCCTCGCGATACTGATCGCGTTGTTGCTCGCGGTAATTGTCGCGCTGACCTTCACGTTGGCCCTCGCGATAATGATCCCGATGTTCACGCTGACCCTCTCTCTGTCCGTCACGTTGTTCACGCTGTCCATCTCTTTGCCCGTCGCGTTGTTCACGCTGTCCGTCCCTGGGTTGGCCATCGCGTGTAAACTCTCTACGATCACGGCGTTCGCGAAACTCTTGTCGGGGCTGCTGAGGCGGCTCGGCCTCCTTTTTTACAAACTCATCAAACTTAAATGGCTTGCGTCCAGGTTCAACTGTGGAATTTGGTTCAGCAGCAGCTGATTCATCTGAGGGGGTTTCACTAACTGCGACTGGCGTTTCAGACTCTTTTACCAATTCAACAGAAGCTGTAGCCTCGCTTGCGGATTCAGACTTAGCCATTGGCTTGCGGGTACGGGAGCGTTTTTGGTCAGAAGGAAGAGTTGATTCTTCCGAGGTAGGCGGTTCTGCCGTTGCAGAAGCAACTTCAACAACTTCTTCGGTACGGGGTACTTGCTCTTGAGAAGAGCTGGCAGATTTGGAGGCGCTACTTCTGCCTTTACGGGTTGATTTGGACGGTTCAGCAGATTGTTCCGTCGAATCAGAAGTCTCCTGAATCGCCCCCATAGCCTGCGCCTGAAGCGAAGCAGGTGCACCGGTAATAAGTGACACTAACTCTTGACGTGAAATTTTTCCTTCAATCACCAAGCCCATAGTGGCGGCGATTTTACGAAGCTCCGGCACGGATTTTCCTGCCAGCAGTTGGGTTTCAAACATGAAATAAAGGGAATTTGTATCCAAGACGGCGTTACACAAGCAACCCGTCTTCAGCACATTGCCTTGCAATAATAACCAATCTGTTTAAAAAACAAGCAAGTAGCCATTTTTTATTCTCCCTTCCTATCTAAGCTATTCGCTCTCTTTCCCGTTCGTATCTTCGTCGTCCCTATGGAATTACGTCAGATTGTCAACATTTCCGGAAAGCCCGGATTGTTTCAGGTGATTAGTGCCTCACGTACAGGCTTTATCGTTGAAGCACTTGAAACACGCCAGCGTTTGCCTGTTTCTGCTTCTGCTAAAGTGGCAGCCTTACAAGACATCAGCATCTACACCCAGGAAGATGCCATTGCACTGTCAGAAGTGTTCCGCCGTATGAAAGCCGATGAGGCCAATATCCCGGTGGTAGATAAAGCAACTTCTGACGCTGCGGTGAAGCAAGCTTTCCAAACTATCGTGCCTGATTACGACACCGAGCGGGTGTATGTTTCAGATATGCGAAAAGTGTTTCGTTGGTTCCAGATTCTCAATCCTCTGTTGGATTTGAGCATTGTGCCTGAGGAGAAAGACGCTGCTGCGGCTGAAGAAACTGCTGCTGAATAAGGACGATGGCCGGCTTGTTAAAAGTAAAAACTGCTGCCGATCGGCGGTTTATCCCGGTAGATTTTCAGGCTGAAAGCCCGGAGCAAGTGTTACCCTGGTACGAAAAACTGCTCAACGCCTCTCCTGATTCCCCCGACACCTTGGTGGCTTGGTTGGAGCAGTGGTCGGAGTTAGATGCTGCCCTCGATGAAGACCTCGCTTGGCGCTATATCCGGATGACTTGCAACACCACAGACCCGGCTCTTTCAGCACGATACGAACAGTTTGTGGGTGAAATCTACCCGGCTATTGCGCCTCTGGAAGATCAACTCAATCGAAAACTACTGGCCTCGCCTTTCCTGAACGATCTTCAGCGTGAAGGTTATGAGGTGATGTTGCGTGGAATTCGTGCCGCCGTTGCGCTTTATCGCGAGGAAAACATCCCCCTGCAAGCAGCGCTGAAAAAACTCGAAAGCCAATACGGGCAGATTGCCGGTGCTATGGCTATCGAACATGACGGTCAGGAGCTCACAATGCAACAGGCTGCCCAATTGTTGAAGTCGGATGACCGCAACTTGCGCGAATTGGTTTTTAACAAGATTCAGGAACGCAGAAAAAAAGACGAAGATCAACTCGACGATTTGTTGAGTGAGATGATTCGGCTTCGCCATCAAGTGGCGGTAAATGCTGGCTTTGCCAACTACCGCGACTATATGTTCGTTGCACTTGGCCGTTACGATTATACCCCCGAAGATTGTTTCCGTTTCCACGAAAGCGTTGAGAAACACATCATGCCTTTGGTGCGGGCACAATCGGAAGAACGCCGCAGTTTGATGGGACTGGAGAGTTTGCGTCCTTGGGATTTGAAACCCGAGCCCGACGGACTTCCGCCTTTACGTCCATTTGAAACTGCCGACGAACTGCTTTCAAAAACCATTCAGGCATTCGACAACCTTGATCCGTACTTCGGAGACTGCCTGCGTACCATGGAGCATTTGGGTCATTTCGACCTTTCCTCCCGCAAAGGCAAAGCTCCCGGTGGCTACAACTATCCACTCCTGGAAACCGGAGCACCGTTCATCTTCATGAATGCCACTGCCGATTTTCGGGATTTAGAAACCATGGTTCATGAAGGCGGTCATGCCATTCACTCTTTCTTAAGCCAGCCTCTTAGGCTGAAGGCATTCAAAGCAACTCCAATGGAGATTGCCGAAGTGGCCAGCATGGCCATGGAGTTATTGTCTATGGAGCAATGGCATTTGTTCTTTCCGAATGAAGACGACCTCGCCAGAGCAAGGAAAAAGCAACTCAAAGGCACGCTGAGCATTTTACCTTGGATTGCCGTAGTAGATGCCTTTCAACATTGGCTTTACACCAACCCAATACATAGCGTGGAGGAGCGCCGGGCAATTTGGAAGCAGCTTTTCCATCGTTTCACCCCTGAAACCGATGGTTGGAATGCAGTACCGGAGTACTTAAACCTTCAGTGGCAAGCGCAACTTCATATTTTTGAAGTGCCGTTTTATTACATTGAATACGGCATCGCGCAATTAGGCTCACTTGCCTTGTACCGGGAATACCTGCGCGACCGCACACAAGGGCTAGAAGGATACAAAAAAGCCCTCAGCCTTGGCTATACCCGTCCATTACCCGAACTTTACCAAGCAGCAGGCATTCGCTTCGACTTCTCCGCCGATTACATCGCGGAGCTGGTAGAAGAAGTTTTTCCAACTGCCTAAACCCCATTTCGCCATGTCCGTACACAAGGCTTTCCGAAAAATTACGACCCACAGCCTGCATGAGATGAAGAGCAGAGGCGAGAAAATCGCCATGCTCACCGCTTATGATTTCTCCATGGCGCAAATTTTTGATGCTGCCGGCATCGACATCCTGCTGGTTGGTGACTCCGCCTCTAATGTGATGGCCGGTCACGAAACCACCCTTCCCATCACCCTCGACCAGATGATTTATCATGCCTCGTCGGTGGTGCGGGCCGTGGACCGCGCACTGGTGGTGATAGACCTTCCCTTCGGTTCCTACCAAGGCAACTCCAAGGAAGCCCTCAACAGCACCATTCGAATCATGAAAGAATCAGGCGCTCATGCGGTTAAAATGGAAGGTGGGGAAGAAATTCTGGAGTCTGTCTCACGAATTCTGACCGCCGGAGTGCCTGTAATGGGGCATTTGGGGTTAACCCCTCAGTCTATTTATAAGTTTGGAACCTATACTGTACGTGCCAAAGAAGAAGCTGAGGCAGAAAAGCTCATGAAGGATGCGCTTTTGCTGCAAGAAGCAGGTTGCTTTGCGCTGGTTTTGGAGAAAATACCGGCACACCTAGCCGAAAAAGTCGCGAAAGCGCTCGAAATTCCCGTAATCGGAATCGGTGCCGGTGGCGGCGTTGACGGTCAAGTGTTGGTGATGCACGATATGCTGGGCATCACGAAAGATTTCAGCCCGCGTTTTCTACGCCGTTACTTGAACCTGTACCAGGAAATTTTAGAAGCTACCGGTCGCTATGTGGCTGATGTAAAATCTCGGGATTTCCCCAACGCAACCGAACAATACTGATGACCATAACCGTTTTATACGAAGACAACCACCTGATAGCGGTTGTAAAACCCGCCGGGATGCTTATCCAAGGCGATGCTACCGGAGATTTATCCCTGGTGGAAGCGGTAGGCGACTACTTGAAAACCCAAAAGGATAAACCCGGCGACGCTTTCGTGGGATGTATTCACCGCCTCGATAGGCCCGTCTCCGGATTGGTCTTACTGGCGAAAACAAGTAAAGGCCTCGAGCGCATGAATAAGCTGTTCGAACAGCGCCAAGTGAAGAAAACCTACATCGCGAGGGTTCAGGGAGTACCCGATATTCATGAAGGCACGCTGGTGGACTTCCTACTGAAAGATGAGAAAACCAACAAAACCAAGGCTTTTAGCCGGGAAGTGAAAGGCAGCAAACGAGCAGAACTGCGCTATAAGCTTATCGGTCATTACGGGAAAGATGCCATGCTGGAAGTGGAACCGCTTACCGGCAGGCCACACCAAATTCGGGTGCAACTAGCTAAGATGGGGCATCCTATTAAAGGAGACTTGAAATACGGATATCCTACTGCCAACAACGACGGCAACATCTGCCTCGCCTCTAAACAGCTGGAGTTTATTCACCCTGTGAAAAACGAACCCATCCGCATCACCGCCCCTTCCCCGGACTGGACGAAGTGGTAATCCTGAAAAGCCCTGAGAATTTCCCTTAGGGCTTTTTTAATTTTACACCATGAACTATCTACGTTGGCTACTATCTGGGCTATTCACCCTTTTATTGTACTTGCCGGTACTGGCTCAAGAAGAAGCGGTAACGACCACAGGCAGAAAAGTGTTGTTGTATCAAGATGGTAGGTGGGAATACCTGAATGCCAGTCTTACCCGTAGCATTCCTAATTTGGAACTTCCTCGAACTAGGCCTTCTGAGCGAGTTATCAGTCATACCGGTTATGCTTTTTTATATAGCGAAGCGCACGAACAATCGCGATGGGTAGCTTATGAACTTACGGCTGAAGAAACCCAGAAGCGCTTCGAACGAAGCGACCGATTCCGCCCCGATCCAAAAGTAAGCAGCGAAACCGCCAGCGATGCCGACTACCGCCGTTCAGGATACGACCGTGGACATTTAGCACCCGCCTCCGATATGGGTTGGTCGGAGCAAGCCATGGAAGAAAGTTTTTATTACAGTAACATTAGTCCACAAGAGCCTTCCTTTAATCGGGGAATCTGGAAGCGGCTCGAAGAACAAGTAAGACAATGGGCGATAGAAAACGAAGCCATCTACGTTGTAACCGGGCCAGTATTAACCGACCAGCTTCCCAACATAGGCTCCAACAAAGTTTCGATACCGGAATACTTCTACAAGGCCCTCTTACATTACCGAAACGGCAAACCCAAAGCCATTGCTTTTTTGATGCCGAATGCAGCCTCCAAAGAACCAATCACGTCGTTTGCCATCAGCATCGACAGCTTAGAGGAAGTAACCGGACTCGACTTTTTCCATGCACTCCCGGACGACCAGGAAAACCGGCTTGAGCAAACCGTTTGCCTACCCTGCTGGACTGCCGGTAAAAGCGCACCCGAAAAAGAGGAAATCAAAGAACGATCTACGTCCGGAGTCTCTACCCAATGCCAGGGAGTCACCAGAGCGGGCAACAGATGCCGCAACAACACCCGCAACGAAAGCGGATATTGTCACGTACATGAAGGACAGCGTGAAGGCGCAAATCCTGCTAACAACAGCATACAGCAAGACGCCAATACCTACCAGCAACCTGAATCAAGCGGCGCATCGGTCCAATGTTCCGGTACCACCAAAAAAGGCGCACGCTGCCGTAGGATGACACGCAATCCCAATGGCAGGTGCTTCCAGCATTAGCGTTAAACAAACCGATTTTCAGGTACGCCAATTAGAAATTAACGGTAACTGAATTGCCTAAGATGATTAACAATTAGATGTATGAGTGTTGTGGATAAAGGCCTGTCAATAAGGGTACTCAGCCACATATTAAAGAAAGATACATCCATTTTTGCTTATCCAAATAACGATGTATGTTGAACAAATGAATGAGAGGCTAAGGTATTTAACATCCGAAAAAAAACAATAACAGGAACCTTGCACCTATGATCGACTTTTTTGATTGTAGAAATCCACTAAGCAAAAACCTCAGAACAAGCATCTTGCCTGATGCTATTGCATGACATCGAAAGGTGCAACAGCTGCTCTAAGAAAGCCAGTAAACATTTATCGCGTCCTTCAAACTTTAAATGATCCATCCTTGAGTAGCATTACGTTCGATGATTTAGCTAAGAAAATCTTCAATTACACCAACTCAATTTATAAGATTTTCTAACTTAGCACAACGGAGCAAGCAGCAAGATGAAACCGCTAAGAAGCCATAAACAACCCCAATCATTACAAGCAGTCGCATACGCCCCCTCCACTAACCCAGAAGCTTCAACCAAGGCGGATCTATACGCAACTCCAAAAAATATACGCAAGTTAGAACGGATATATGCGTAAGTTTGAGAGTCGCGTATTCTGGGATGTTGGGGATTATGATAAGTAACCATCACAAATAATAAATCATGAAAGAAACAAAAGAAATATACCTCGAAAGCCTAAATAGGGCAGTTAATTTTATAGAGAATAATCTTGACAAGAAAATTCTATTGAAAGATGTTGCCCAAGAAGCTTTTTTATCAGAATTTCATTTCCACAGAATTTTTAAATCTTTGACGGGCGAAACTGTTAAGGATTTTTTACAAAGGCTAAAAATTGAACGAGCAGCCATTAAATTAAAACGTTCAAAAGACGAGATAGGACAAATTGCATTTGAAAATGGTTACGAAAATCACGAAACTTTTACAAGGGCTTTTAAAAAACATTTTCAACTTACGCCACAGGAGTACAGAGATACTATTGAGCAAATAACCATCAGAAAACAATCAGATTACCAAAATAAGAACATCAATTTAGAAAATTTAAATATTGGGGCGCCAATTATAAAATATTTGCCACACCTACATCTTGCTTATATACGACATACAGGTTCTTATGACAAGGTGGCAAGTTCTTTTCAACGCCTAATGCTATGGGCAGCAACACACTTGGTTTTGAAGTTTGCCCCTACAACATTGGGTATTATCCACGACAACCCCGATTTGACTGACGAAGAAAAAATACGTTTTGATGCTTGTGTGATGGTAAGTAAGGAAATCAAACCCAAAGGCGAAATAGGATATAAAATAATTGAAGGTGGAAAGTTTGCTGTCTTCACCTACAAAGGTATTTACGAAAATTTTTATGCAGCTTATGACTACATTTACAATGTGTGTGTATTTGAAAAAGGTTGGGAATTAGACGATAAACCAGCCATAGAATGGTATATCAAATCACCACCTTTTTACAAACCAGAAAACTATGTAACAGACATTTATGTTCCTATCAAATAAACATCATCTAATTATGGTTCAAACAAAAAACATTATTTTTATAGGACTATGTATGTTTTTATCATTTGGTTGTAAAAATGATGGACATCATAATAAATCACTTAATCAGAAAAAGGGGGAAAAGGCTTATAACCCTGTTGTTTATTTTGAAATACCTGTAAAGGATATGGATAGAGCAATAAAATTTTATTCTGCAGTTTTTTCATTTAAATTTGAAAAAGACATCATAGACCACAATGAAATGGCTTTATTTCCATTTAGCGATGAATACAAAGGTGTTTCAGGTGCTTTGGCAAAGGGAGAAATTTACAAACCTACACAAAATGGTGTAGTAATTTATTTCAGAACTTCTGATATAGATAAAACATTAGAATTAGTTGTAGCCAGTGGAGGAAAAATAATGTATCCTAAAACGTCAAATGGAGATTTAGGATTTGTAGCAGAGTTTGAAGATAGTGAAGGAAATAGAATTGCCCTACATCAAAGCATTTCAAAGCAAGTTGGGAAATAGCAAGAAACGTCAAGCGGTATAAAAAGTATGTGCCTAATCTTGCAACATAATCACTAAAATCATCACAAAAGTGAAGGAAAAAATGACTGTTGCAGTTTTACTGGTATTGGCAATCATTGCCATTGTTTTTGTTGTTGGGCTTTTGCTACCCAAGCAACGTGAGTTTGTAAAACAGGCAGAATTATATAGCCCGCCTGAAAAAGTGTTTCAAGTGGTTACTGATTTTGCAAATCAAGCATCGTGGCGAGATGATGTACAAGAAATCAAAGTAATTGATGATAAAACTTGGATTGAAATCCCCAAAAAGGGAACGCCAATTACTTTTAAAACTAAACAAAAAGTTCAAAATAAACTTTTTGAAATAAAAATCATAGAGCCAAAAAATTTTAATGGCTATTGGATTGGCACATTTGAAAAAACAAAAAATGGCACAAAAGTCGTTTTCAAGGAAGTTGTTATCATTGAAAATCCATTCTCCAGAGTTTTGAGTTCAATATTCGTTGACCTTGACAAAACAATAGATGTCTATCTAAACAATCTGAAAACCAAATTAGGAGAGTAATATGGCAAAGAAAAAAACGTGGTTGGACAAACTTAATGAATCAAAGCAACCTTACATTGTAAAATTAGAAAAAGCATTTGCAGGTATTCCTGCTGAAAGTAACTTGTTAATACCATCTCCTAAATTGATTGATGAATATATTCAACACATAGGTTATGGGAAACAAATTGATAGCAAAACTATGCGGAATGACCTTGCATTGGAGCATAATGCAGACAACACTTGCCCTGTGACAACAGGAATATTTTTACGAATAGTTGCAGAAGCTAACTATGAAAAATTGCAACAAGGCCAATCCATTGAAGTAATTAGCCCTTTTTGGAGAGTGATAGAACCTAATAGCACTTTGGCAAAAAAACTGACTTTTGGGCAGGAATTTTTAAAACAAAGAATTGCAGAAGAAAGCGAATGATAAGAACTTTTGCATACCCCCTCCCGAGTAGCCTCAGCCCCACTAGCTCAAAGCCCCAGAACAAGCCTCTAGACTGGGACTTTTGCATGACTTGGTGTTGGCCGACTATTGTTTTGGATAGTCTTGGAAGTGTCGATAACGTTGGTACTTCTTGTACTCCTTTGACCAAACCTTGTGTAGTACTTTCATTAAAGGTTGATCCAATGTATCCCCCCATTCAACTACATATTGGAAGATTGGGGATTAGTGGTAGGAGGTTTTTGCCAGTTGTTGGGGAGGAGGGTGTGGAGTTGTTGGATGTTGGTTTCGGGTAGTCGCTGGAGG
>JAIXUI010000102.1 GCA_027484125.1 Bacteroidota bacterium
CGAATACGTGGATGTGGGAATAGAGTTCTGAGACGCGATAAATCGCGTCTCTACCATAACCTAATCACCATTCAAATCATCCATGTGGCATGTCCAATGTAATGGCAGCAAGGCGATGTGTTCCATTCGTAATTCGTTATTCTAACCCCGAATGGCGGTCTCCCACTTCCGAATAACGCCTTTGCAAGTCCGAATTTTGGACTTGTGCGTCCGAATATGGCGTTTTCAATTCCGAATAACGCGCTTTCAAGCCCGAATTTTGGACTTGTGCGTCCGAATATAGCGTTTGTAAGTCCGAATTACGGACTCCCACGTCCGAATATCGCGTTGGCAGGTCCGAATAACGCGCTTCTCAGCGCAAGTAAGCGCTTCCTCATCCCGAATGACGCCTTCGGCAGTACGTGTCACGATATCTTGAACACCAATCGAGCACTTCCTTCTGCGAGTCTGCCCTTTCCGCTTACCAATTTACCTTTCCTCCTCTACCGCCCTTTCTTCACCAACTTCTGGTGCCACTTGGCGGCTTCGGGTAGGATGGCGCTGCCGTACCATGGGGTGTATTCCATCACAAATACCCCTGCTTTCACTGCGGGGTCGGTCTTAGCTAAGGCTTCTGCTTCTTCTATCGTGGCTACGTTGAAGAGATATAGCCCCCTCCATTGCTTGTCGTTCTTCATGAATGGCCCTGCCACGGATAGTTGTCCCGCTTTAGCTAACCGACTGATGTTGGCAAAATGCCCCTGAAATAGACTGTCTTGCTCTTCTTTATTCACCGGCGTATAAGGTCCGGTCTTCAATATGGCCAAAACGTATTTCCGCATCCCGCGTTCGTCGGCACCCAACCGCTGCGCCAGTACCGAATCGTACTCCATCACCTCTTGAGCTAATGCCACCCGGCTCAAACCACTCAACAGCAGCCCGGCCATCAACCAATGTTTCATGTTGTCACCGCTTTAAAACACTTTCGTAGCAACTAATCCAATCTTGCACGCTGATTCGCTGCGCCAGCTCTTCTAACAGGGCATAAGGAATTTTGTCCATCTTCTTAAACCGGATGCAGCTTTTCCCCATGTCCAACTTCCCTACTCCCGCAGCGGCGTATGCCTCCTGAAACCACGCCAAATGCTCCGGCATGGAGTATAAACCCATGTGATAGATGGAAATGGCTCCTTTCTGGTTCGCTATGGAGATAAACGGCAGTCGGTCTTTGGGGTTACAGTGGTAGCCCGCCGGATAAATGCTGAAGGGAACCACATAGGAGAGCATGTTGTACTGCATGGTTTCTTCAAATCCCTCCGGAAGATGATGTAAAAAGACTTCGCGGATCTTGGTCAAAGCCTCGCGGCGCTCGTCGGGCTGTTGCGCCAAGTATTCGTTTGCAATAAGAGTTGCTTCCATCTATCTAAGGTAATAACCTTGCCTTCACTCATGCAAGCCTTTGCTATATGTCCGCTTTTTTAGGGCATTATTAGCATCTTTGCCCCCTCTATGATGGTCCGCGATGGTTTGTTTGCTTTTAGAGCGCCCGGCGCCGAGGCTCCCTGGTTTTTTCAGGAGCAAGCAGAAGGCCCGTGGACGCTGCAAATCCAATCGTTTGACCGCCGCGAACCTAAGCGAACACGGTCTTTTGCTCTTTTTGAACAAGAAGAGGCGTTCTGGCAGTTCGCTACCAAGCGGCTGGCAAATGTGGACGACCCCTGGGAAAACAGCACCACCGAAGAAGCTTATAAACAAGGGGTGAAAGAGGCCGTCGCGGCCATGAAGGCCGGAAGTCTGGACAAGGTGGTCCTGTCCAGGATTCGCCGAGAGCCTTTGCCGCAAGGATTTAGCCTCGCCTCGTTCTTCCACTGCCTGTGCGAGACCTACCCCAACGCTTACGTCTATTTCCTGGCCGATCCTACGCATGGCCTCTGGATGGGCGCCAGCCCGGAACTGCTCCTCGAGGCCCGCGATGGTCAACTGGAGTCGGTATCGCTGGCGGGAACCCGCAGCCGAATGGCTGAAGAAGATTTTGGGTGGAAGGAAGAAGAAGAACAAGCGATGGTGACGCAGTACATCCGTAGTACTTTCGAGTCGCTGGGGCTGAAAGTGCGTCAGGAAGGGCCGGAAATCACCGATACTGGCTGGCTAAAGCATTTAAAAACGCGCTTTCTCAGTCAGTACGAAAGTGCCTTTAATCCGTCCACACTCGCCGCCGCACTTCATCCTACTCCAGCAGTAGGAGGATTGCCCTTGCATGCGGCCGTTCAATGGATAGCGAAGCTGGAAGCACACGCCCGCCGGTTGTATGCCGGATATCTGGCACTTGAATTTCCGGGCAACCAGTTTCTGGGCTTCGTCAATCTGCGTTGTCTTCAACTTGGCCCTCGTACCGCCCTGCTCTATGCCGGCGCTGGTCTCACCCACTTGTCGGACCCGGAACTGGAATGGCAAGAAACCGAACTTAAATGCCAGACTTTGCTGAATTGCCTCTGAGCAATCGCCGCTATCCGCTATTCCTGCTCTTTCGTCAACTGCGCGCCTGGGGCGTGCGCGATATCGTAGTGAGTCCAGGCTCTCGCTCGGCTCCGCTCACCTTGCTGGCCGCCCGCAGCCCGGAGTTTAGGCTCCACCTCGCGGTCGATGAGCGCAGTGCTGGCTATAAAGCGCTGGGTTTAGCACGTGGTTCAAGCCTTCCTGTGGTGCTTATCTGCACTTCGGGAACAGCAGCACTCAACTTCTACCCGGCCATCACGGAGGCCTTCTATCTACAACTTCCGCTCATCGTTCTCACCGCCGATAGACCTTCCGCCCTCATCGATCAACAAGATGGGCAAGCCATCCGGCAGAAAGGCGTCTTCCACAACCACATCAAAGCGGAGTATAGCTTTCCGGAAGAAGAAGGCGATGCTGCACTGGGTGAAGTTTCCGGCATTCTGGAAGTGGTGGGCAATCTGCTGCTTCGCGTTCCTGCCGGCCCAATCCACCTCAACATCCCGCTGAAGGAGCCACTCTATGAGGTGTTGGAAGGGCCATTCTATTGGAGGAAATCTCCGGAAGATAATTCCGCAAATCGTCCTGCTCTGCCGCCCCTCGACCATGTACCCGAAGATCTTTTCCGGCATGGTAATATCCTCATTGTGCTAGGACAAGGCGTTTATAGCGCTAAAGAGCAGAAGGCGCTTGCTGCACTGGCAGAATGGGAGTCGGTAACGGTAGTAACAGAAGCTCTGGCGAATGTTCAGCATCCTTTGTTCGTGCGTCATGCTGAGCAAATCATTCCTTCGCTACCGGAACATCTGCTGAAGGAGCTTCAGCCTCAGGTTTTACTCACCGCTGGCTTAGGGATTGTAAGCAAGCAGTTGAAAAACTTTCTGAAGCGCTATCCTCCCCAATTTCATTATCACTTAAGTCCGGAGCGCGCTCCGGTGAACCCCTTTGGCTGCCTCACTAAGCCACTTCATTTGCTGTTTGAGCAGTTGCTGCCGCATGTCAATACGTTGCAAGACCAAGGGACGCTGTTTCAAACCCGCTGGTTGCAGGCTGAAATCAACTTGGAGCACCAAATCGACGACTTTAAGCGCGTTGCCGACTGGAGTGAGTGGTGGGCGATGGCCCGCATTGCGGAAGAATGGCCGAATACTGAGGTTGTCCACCTCGCGAACTCGATGCCGGTACGCTTTGGCAACTTATTCTTCAACGATTTCCAGTGTTTCAGCAACAGAGGCACGAGCGGAATAGACGGTTGCACGTCCACGGCGGCCGGTTTCGCGCTAGCTCGTCCTGAGGTGCGTCATCTGCTGATCACCGGCGACCTGGCGTTTCTCTACGACCAGAATGCACTTTGGCCACAACCACTGCCCAACAACCTTCGGATTATTGTTTCGAACAATGGCGGTGGAGGTATTTTTAGGTTGATAGATGGGCCTTCGTCGGTGCCAGAATTGGTGCCGTATTTCGAAACACCCCAGCAAGTAAACCTGAGTCAATTGTGCGCCGCTTATGGACTGCCCCACTTTCTTGCCGATAGCAAAGAGCGTTTGATGGAAGGCATAAGCTGGCTACAAAATCAAGAAAAAGCAGCCTTGCTGGAAGTTCGTACACAAGGCGAAGAAAATCAGCGCGTCTTTCACGAATTTCGCGCCCGACTTCGTCAATAAATTGCTTATGACCTCCAATCACCCCTGGGAAACCATCCGGGAATTCAAGGAAATCAAATTCCAGAAGCTGGGCGCCATCGCCAAAATCAGCATCAACCGCCCTGAGAAGCACAATGCGTTTACGCCGCTCACCGTGCAGGAAATGATCACCGCCATGGACCATTGCCGCGACAATACCGACATCGGCGTCATCATCCTGACGGGCGAAGGCGGCAAAGCCTTCTGCTCCGGTGGCGACCAAAGTGTTCGCGGGCATGGTGGCTACGTAGGCGAAGACCAAGTGCCGCGTTTGAATGTGCTGGATTTGCAGATGCAGATTCGCCGCATTCCTAAGCCGGTAATCGCGATGGTGGCCGGCTGGGCCATCGGCGGTGGCCATGTGCTGCACGTGGTTTGCGACTTGAGCATCGCCGCTGAGAATGCACGCTTCGGCCAAACCGGACCGAAAGTGGGCAGCTTCGATGGTGGCTTTGGCGCTTCTTACCTCGCACGGGTGGTCGGGCAGAAGAAAGCCCGCGAGATTTGGTACCTATGCGACCAATACGATGCTAATGAAGCCTTGGAAATGGGCCTCGTCAACAAAGTAGTTCCGCTGGAAATGCTGGAAGAAACTACCATTCAGTGGTGCCACAAAATCTTGCAGAAGAGTCCTATCGCGCTGCGCATGTTGAAGTCGGCGTTCAATGCCGAACTCGATGGCCAAGCAGGCATTCAGGAGCTCGCCGGTAATGCTACTTTGCTGTATTACCTGAGTGAAGAAGCGAAAGAAGGCAAGAATGCCTTCATGGAGAAGAGAGATCCGGACTTCTCTAAGTATCCGAAGTTTCCTTAATCCTCCTATTTTAACAGGCCCATGGCATCACCACTGCTCTTTTTGTGTTTCATGGGCCTGTACTTTCTGGCCCTATTCTCTATCTCCTGGTTTACAGGAAGAAAAGCCCAAGCGGTTGACTATTATGTAGGTGGAAAGCAGTCGCCTTGGTATGTGGTGGCCTTCGGCATGATTGGCGACTCCCTGAGCGGCGTTACCTTCATCTCCTTACCCGGAACGGTTGCCTCGAATGGCTTTGGCTATATGCAGATGGTGCTGGGCTATTTGGTGGGCTACTTCCTCATTGCGCAAGTATTGCTGCCGCTGTACTATGGCCGCAATTTAACTTCTATCTATACCTGGTTGGGAGAACGATTCGGCACAGAAGCCCAGAAAGCAGGCAGTTTCTTCTTCTTACTTTCCCGAACGCTGGGCGCGGCATTGCGATTGGCGCTCACCGCTGGCGTGTTGCAAACATTCATCTTCGATGCTTGGGGCGTTCCACTTCCGGTTACCGTTACCGGAATCCTGTTGCTGATCTTGCTTTACACCTACCAAGGCGGCATCAAAACCCTCGTCTGGACCGACACCTTCCAGAGTTTGCTGCTTTTGGGCGGCTTGGTGGGCTCCGTAGTGGCCGTTGCCACGCAGCTTGAACTTGGCCCGGCAGATTTATTCCATAAAATCAAAGACAGCAGTTACAGCCAGATTTTTTTCTGGGATTGGAAGGCTCCTTCCTATTTCTGGAAGCAGGTGGTGAGCGGTGCGCTCATCACTTTGGTAATGACCGGCCTCGATCAAAACATGATGCAGAAAAACCTGAGCATGCGCAGTTTGAAGGACGCTCAAACCAATATGTACTGGTTCTCTGGCTCGCTCATTTTCGTGAATTTGTTGTTTCTGAGCCTGGGTGCCGTGCTGTATTTCTATTTGCAGGAGAAAGGCCTTTCGCTTCCAACAGACCCGGCAAGCGGTAAACCCATCACCGACCGCTTATTCCCCATGCTGGCGTTAGGTCCGTTGGGCTTAGCAGCGTCTTTGATTTTCATGGTGGGATTAACCGCAGCCACTTTCTCCAGTGCCGACTCCGTGCTTACCACCCTCACCACCTCGTTCTGCATCGACTTTCTCCACTTTGGCACTGGGAAGCGGGAAGAAAAGCATGAAACCCGCATCCGACATGCGGTGCATATTGGCTTTGCGGTGGTGCTGCTGGCGGTAATATTATGGTCGCAAACGTGGCCGAAACAAGCCATCTTATTCTTGATTTTCACCTTGGCTTCCTACACCTACGGCCCGCTGTTAGCGCTATTCGGATTTGGTTTGCTCACTAAACGCAAGCTGAATGGCAGATGGCTGCTGCTGCCTTGCTTAGCGGGCCCGGCCTTAGGCTATGTGCTTTCGGAGAATAGCAAGCAGTGGTTCAATGGTTACACCTTCGGCTTTGAGTTGCTGCTCGTAAACGGCCTGCTAGTCTTCGCCGGACTCTGGCTGCTGTCTAGCCAACCCAACCCAGGGAAAGTGGCTGGAGTTTAGGAAGAACTGCTTCGCAAATCCCGCGAAAACTGGAACGGGTCGGGAGGTTGGGAGAATGACGAAACGAATGGTATTAAGAAGCTAAGAATCCCACTTTGGAAGAAGCCGTAGTACGCGTTTCATGAGCGTGGTTTAAAAGCTCCTTGGTCTGCAATTCAAGCGACTTTATGATGTTAATGGAAGCGTCAAAGCGGAAAAGCGGGTTTATAACTGCTTCCTTAGTTTGAATCAAGATTTTCATTGGATAGCCCTTGCCAAGTGTAGCTTTTTCCAGCTTCTCAAAAGCTTCTTCTAACGTTTCAATATCACTTTGAATTTTTACAGGAACCGGCATTCCATTGTAGTGTTCCTTTAAAAACCCATCAATTCCTTTATTTCTTTGAACCGGAAAAGCATTGATATTCTGTAAAAGAGCAAGCTCCTTTTCTGATTTCTCTTGGTACTCACTTATTCCCTTATTCAAAAGGTTGGATTCCGAAATCACCATATCCATTAAACGAGTATTTGCCAGATTCACAGCTTCTTGAGAAAGGTCGATACCAATAAATTGTCTTTTAAGTGCTTTTGCAGAAACACAAGTAGTACCACTGCCACAAAATGGATCAACCACCAAGTCGCCCTCATCAGTGACAATGTTTATAATCTGATTTAGCAATAAAACAGGCTTTTGAG
>JAIXUI010000144.1 GCA_027484125.1 Bacteroidota bacterium
AAATCAACCGTTCCGCTGATGTCGCTGTAAGGAGAAGCTACCGGAGCAGAGAACCCTCTCCAAGCGTTGTTGATGCCGCTCACATAACGCTGCGCAATCACATTACCGGATACAGAACCAGCACCGCTGAAGTCCACCATGCCTTGGTTGGTGGCATTAGAAACCATCGTCAGGTTTCCGGAAGCGTTGAAAGTACCGGAAGCAGGAGTTAAAATTCCTCTCACTTGTATTGTTCCGGAAGGGATACTGGTATTGTTCGAAATAGTCAGGTTATTAAGGTTTACGTTACCGCTTAATGTCTGGCTGGAGGCACCAATAAAATTTAAGGTATTTCCAGTGCTCTCCCAGGTAAAGCCGCTTCCAGTTTGAGTAAAATTACCCTTTACCTCTAAAGTACCGGACGGCAGGGCTACTTCTGAACCTCCTGAACGCACACCACTAATTAGAATATTCTGGTAATCTGCTCTTGAATTAATGATTTGTCGGCCAGAAGTTGCTGCAAATTCTGCAGTCGAACTTCCTCCTAAAGTAACTATAGGGCTATTTAAATAAGAGATGAACGAGGTATCGCTGCCAGATATACCGCCTCTTGCTGCTACCGTAATCGTTCCATTCACTATAACTTGTCCACCAATACCTTGAAAACTGATTTTACTGTTTGGATTAAGTTGGGTTAGCTTTCCCCCAACCGTAATTGACAATTGTCTGGAAGCTTGTAATTTGATGCTATCCGAAACTGCCGAGACTCTTACATTTGAACCCGTAACGTTTATGTTGGAATAAACAGGAGCAACTCGAATATCGGTGGCAGCGCTACCTCCAAACTCTATGGTTGTATTGGGGCCAAGGGAGTAAGTGCCGGAGGGATCTGGTTTAGTTCCGCTGCCTGCAACCCGAAGAACTGCGTTGTCGGCCATGGTCAAGGTAGTTCCTGTTCCACCTGTTGTATTATTATCCACATTCAAGGTGGCATTATCTCGGATTTGCAAACTTTCTATCGTAGCGTTAGCCCCAGTGGTGGTTTTGGTTCCGGAACCTCTGATAATCAGATTTCTATATGCCAAAGAAGTAACGGTTTGATTGCCATTGCGGTAATAATCAACCGTAGAACCAGCATTGAAAGTCATACTAACTGATGGAACCGACGCATTGGTGCCTGTTAACCCATCTGCATCGGCAGTTCTGATGGTTCCACTAACTGAAATACTTGGAGATCCCCCCCCGCTTATGATCTGGTATTCGGCATTAGCAAGATCCAAAGTGCAATTAGCTGATACATTTAATGGGCCATGAAGGGTTAAATTTCCTCCTAAAAGCACACCAGCCGGACGATTTACATTCAAGTTGAACAGGGTGATGGCAGATGGAATGACCAATTGTCCCGCCGACCCATTCACAATCAAATTGGCTGTTGAATTTCCTACAATCGTCCCTGTTCCGGATGTGTTAATGACACCTGAGCAAACAAGACTCGATAAAGTCCCCATCGTCAGTGTTACACCATTGCCAATACTTAAGGTACTATCAACTAAAGTTCCTACAAAGCCATTAAGCGATTTAGAGCCACTTCCGGAAAGCATCAATCGGCGGTAACTCACCGCATTGGTAATCACTTGGGAACCGGAAGCGTTATAGACAATTTCACTGTTAGTCCCTATTGATAACGTTGCGTTGGTAGTGTTGAATGCTACAGCTCCCGAGGTAGCAGAAAGTCCTCCTGAATGTTGTAAACTAACGCTCCCATTGATGGTATAGGTAGCTGTCCCTGTAGACCCCCAAGTAGAAATGCTGTTATTGCCTAAAAGCACTTGACTACCCGCTGAAGTAAAGAATCCACCACTTCTTGATACCAAAACAGGGTTATTCAAAGTCACCAATCCTGAAGTATTAGTGACTTCAAAATTGACATGTTCTAACCCTAATGGAACACCAGCACTGGCATAACTTTGTGCTCCTGAGCCATTTAATTCAAGTATCGGATTACCACTTCCATCTCCAAAAACATCTGCTGTTCTATGGTATTGAAAGTTGCCACCAACTTGAATTCTGTTCGAATATATTCTTATAAAGTTGCTGATAGTTCCACCAGAATTTACTGTTAAGTTACCTTTAATTGTAACTGTGCCTGTTCCGGAAATTGGTTGAAAATCTAAGTTGGTTAGAGAAGAGCCTGTAAAATCTAGCGTGAGGTTGTTCAAATCAGGAACTACCAATCCTTGGGCTGTATTGTTGTTCTGAATCCTTGGTGAACCGCCTTGAAGCCCCGTCATATTGAAGGTTCCGGTGAGGTTGTATGCAGCTTTAATACCGTCTAAACTCAAGTTATTGCCCACACTAATTACTTGGCCCCCATCGCTGAAACTATTAGCAGTTGCATGGGTGAAATTTCCGGTAAAAGTATTAGCGGCTGTCAAAGTAAAGACTCCGGAGGTTGAAAACAGGCTTACATTTCCTGTTGACTTAGAAGTACTGCAATCAATATTTCGAAAGGTTAAACCATTCGTGCTACTTCCGGTAATGGTTTGATTCCCGCTTCCATTCAGTGCAAGATTCAATAATGCATCACTAAAGGCACCACCACTTCTCTCCACATTTCCTCCCACATTCAATTGCCATTGATTGGTTCCGCTATGATCCCATGTTCCACCGCTGATATGAAAGTTTCCACTCACATTGATGATAGTACCTGAGCCGCCATTATTCCCGAAATCAAATCTTCCTCCATCGATGATAAAGTTCCCGCCAATGTTTAAGGTCACATTGTTGTTATTCGATATCCTAAATTCATTGGAGCTTCCTCCGGTTGCACTGATCCTCAAATTTCCCTGAATGGTATAAGTAGCGCTTGCTGCTAAACTTGCATTAATAGAACCACTTAGCGTTGGAATATTGATTCTAAGATTACCCCAACTTAAATTCGGGAAACTACTTCCTGTCCAATTGTTGATATTCTGATGGCTATTCGCATGAAACATCCGCGAAGTTCCAGGAACTGTTGAAACAGCAACGTCATGATTATAAGCTCCGCCTGAACCCATATTGAAGTTTGTGATGGAATGGCTTCCGGTGGAGTTGTTGTTCCAAATTCCAGCTCCGTTGATGGTTAATGTTCCTACCGTTAATACAGCAGAACCTGATAACCCAAGTGTCCCGCTATCCATAAGAGCATTGTTGGTTCCAAAACTTAAAGACGAACTTATGCTGGCGTTTTGTCCTGGCTTAATCACATAAATTCTTCCTGTGCCAGAAGACAAGGAGGTTGCAGGATTAGTCCCTGTGCCGTCATAATTTGCTCCCCAAGACGAAACATTACTAATCGTTCCTCCATTCCAAAAGAATGTACTCTGGGAGAAAGAGGGCATAACTGCGAATAAAGCTGAAAGGGTAAGTATAATTTTTCCAATAACACGACTTCTCATACCGCAAACCTAGCGGGTAATAAGTAACCTGATGTTATGAATTAATTACCAATGCGTTACCTTATTTTATCAACTTAAAAATCTTCTTACAGAATCCCGCTTTTCCTATTTGTCGAAAAATTAAGTATAATTTTTTAAACATAATTTCTACTCACCACTCGCATAAAAAAAGCCACCCGGTTGAGGATGGCTCTTGAAATCGTGATGGTTTTAACTGAGACTCCGGCTTATGGGAAGATACCCATAGAGCCGTAAGAAACAGCAATCTTACGGATGGCTACTATGAAAGCGGCAGTCCTCATGTTGATACCCGGAAATTCCATGTATGTATCACGCACTTCGGCATAGGCTTCAATCATGGTTTCCTCTAAGCCGGAATAAACAAAGTCCACTTCATCAGCACCACGTGCTATAGACTTACGCTGACTTTCGGTAAATGGCTTACCTATTTGAGATTCGATAGCTGAGAGGATTTCGTTATTCATCTTTTCCTCGAAGCGCTTTCCTAAGCGACCGAAGCGAACATGAGAAAGGTTTTTCAACCATTCAAAATAGGAAACCGTAACACCACCTGCATTGAGGTAGATGTCCGGGATAATCATGATACCTTTTTTATCGAGGATTTCTTCTGCTTCTGCCGTTACAGGACCGTTAGCAGCTTCTCCGATAATTTTCGCTTTAATGCGGTCGGCATTCTCAGCATGAATTTGGTTTTCCAAAGCAGCAGGAATCAGGATGTCGCAATCCAATTCGAGTGCATCATTAGAACTTGCCAAGTTGGTTGCTCCCGGGAAGTTCAAGATGCTTCCGGTAGCCTTACGATGTTGGAATACAGCTTCGTAATCCAAGCCATCTTCGTTGTATATAGCTCCCTCATACTCAGCAAGTGCAATGATTTTCGCACCACCTTCATGGAAGAATTTTGCGGTGTGGTAGCCCACGTTGCCAAGACCTTGAATCACGCAGCGCTTACCTTTGAAACCAGGAGTTAAACCAAGTTTCTGCATGTCTTCCGCATAGTTACAAGCCTCGCGAATACCGTAATAAACGCCGAGGCCAGTAGCTTCACGGCGACCGTTGATACCACCATTGCTCACCGGTTTTCCGGTTACGCAACCCATCGCATCAATTTGGCCGTTAGCAAAGGTTGCATAAGTATCCATGATCCAGCTCATTTCACGCTCACCTGTTCCGTAGTCAGGAGCAGGAACATCGGTAGCTGGCCCAATGAAGTTTTTCTTAATCAACTCAGTCGTATAACGGCGGGTTATACGTTCAAGTTGATCTACATTATATTGCTTAGGATCGATTTTAATTCCTCCCTTAGCTCCACCAAATGGCACATTCACAATGGCACATTTGTAAGTCATGAGTGAGGCGAGTGCCATTACTTCGTCCTGATTCACCGACATGGCGTAACGAATTCCGCCTTTGGTTGGGAGCCGGTGATGACTGTGCTCCACACGATAAGCCTCGATTACCTCGATACCTTCGCCGATTCGCACAGGAAATTTCATGGAATAAACGCTGTTACATTCTTTAATCTGGTTCTTGAGACCTTCCGGAAGATCCAGATGACGTGCAGCATTGTCGAAATATTTACAGACATCTGCGAAGAAGCTGTGAGTGGTTTCTGATGAATTTGATGCCATTATTGATTGCTTTGAGGGTTTTGCCAAGTTAATAAATAGCATTTAGCCTCATACGACTAAAGCCGATTTTTTAAGTGTTTTTACCGATTCAGCGCTTTTTGTTAGCAGCCTTGCGATCGAGGTAAAGCAGATAACCCAAAATACCTGCCATTACGATAACAATTGTTGCCACCACAACATAGAATTTTCCGTTGTCGCGGAGCGCATCTGCCATTTGCGCTGATTGAGCTTGCGCAACAACAGGAAGCAATAGGAGCGTACTTAAAACTTTCTTAATCATGCACTTCGGTATTTTGTCTAATGCGTACTTGGAGATTGGCCATCCACACACCGAGAAGTGTCCAACCGATAACAGCAGGATAAAATACAAGGCGCATGGTATTATCTAAATCGTATTTCCCAAAACCGGGATTGCCTCCGTTACCCGGATGAAGCGAATCTGTCATTCGAGGGAGGATATAAAGCAATGGTATCAATGCGGCAAAAGCAAACAGGTTGTAAACTGCTGAAATCCTCGCCTTCTGCTGATCTTCGTTGAAAGAACCGCGTAAAACGAAGTAAGCAAAGTACAATAGTAAGGCTATGGCCGAGGTGTTTTGTTTAGGATCTGCGCTCCACCAGTCGCCCCATGTAAAATAGGCCCAAACCATTCCGGTTAACATGCCTAAGGTGCCGAAGAGCAATCCAACTTCAGCAAAAGCAGATGCTTTCCAATCGTAAATTGACTCTGAAGTACGCAGGTACTTCACACTGTACCAAGCAGAAACTGCCATCAGTATCATTAAACCAAACCACATAGGAACGTGGAAATACAGGTTTCTAATGGTTTCGTTTAATATCGCCAACGCAGGAACCGGGCTCAGAAAACCCGCCACAATGGTGTATAACACCAAAATTATGGTTGCAATTTTATAGGAGCGTGCCAGCATGCTTTAATCGCGCCAAAGGTAGGGAAATAAGAGACAGCTTACGGCCACGGAAATGCCATCAATTGCGGATAAAAGCAGAATTTCATCCTGACTGACGCTGCTATCTAACCCATCGACTGCGGCTTTTGAAATCTTGACTACCAGGGTAAGTACCGGAATGAGCACCGGAAAACCTAAGATGGCCATGAGGGTAAAAGGGTTGTTGGCCCTAGAACTGATAGCTGAAACTAAACTCAAACTAGACGCCATACCAAAAGTGCCTAATAATAAGGCTGCAAGAAAAACAGGGATGTTCTCAATGGCCTGACCATGGAAAAGCGTCATCACTCCCCAACTGAGCAAGGCTAAAAACCAAAGCAAAAGAGTGTTCCAAGCGATTTTAGAGAGAAGAAATGGCAAGGCTCCGGTTAGCGTGTAATAATAAAGCATGCGGCCGCGACTGATAGAGATGAAACTTCTTGCCACTGCATTGACAGACGCAAACAACACGATTAACCAGAAAAGTGCCAGCCAAACAAGCCCGTCCATCCGTTTAAAAGCTAATTCTGAAAGGTAAACAGCGCTTAAGACATAAAGCACCAGCCCGCCTATGGCGTGCTTCTGCCGCAACTCTGTGCGCCACTCGTGAAGAAATAGCCTTAAAAAGGTGTTCAAAACGCTGCAAAGTTAGCGTAATATTCCCCTGCCGTTGGCGTAAATTCGCACTTCCTTTATGAAACAAATCCGGAAGCTGCTTGTAGCCAACAGAGGCGAAATCGCCCTTCGTGTAATGCGTACTGCCCGCGAAATGGGCATCCAAACTGTAGCGGTGTATTCAGAGGCCGACCGCCTCTCGCCCCACGTCTTGTTTGCGGATGAAGCGGTCTTGCTGGGCCCACCACCCTCTAACCAAAGCTACCTGCTGGCCGATAAAATAATCGCCGCCTGTAAGCGACTAAACGTGGATGCTGTTCACCCAGGCTATGGCTTCCTCTCTGAAAATGCCACCTTTGCACGTGCACTGGAAAAGGAAGGCATCTTGCTTATTGGTCCTACCGGCGACTCCATGGACAAAATGGGCAATAAACTGGCAGCTAAGCAAACTGTACTTCCTTTTGGCATCCCTATGGTGCCAGGCTTGGAAACCGCCATTACCGATATAGAATTCGCCAAAAAACGTGCGCTCGAAATTGGGTTTCCAGTCCTTATAAAAGCTGCAGCCGGTGGCGGTGGAAAAGGCATGCGCGTGGTAGAAAATCCTGAAGAATTTGAATCTCAAATGCAGTTGGCCGTCTCAGAAGCAACCAACTCTTTTGGCGATGGAGCAGTGTTTTTGGAAAAATACATCGGCTCTCCTCGCCACATCGAAATTCAGGTAATGGCCGATAAGCATGGCAACGCCGTGCATTTGTTTGAAAGAAATTGCTCTATTCAACGTCGTCACCAAAAACTGGTGGAAGAAGCTCCTTCTAATATCTTAACTCCGGAAGTGCGGGAAGCTATGGGCCAAGCGGCTGTCATGGTAGCCAAAGCCTGTAACTACCACGGTGCAGGAACTGTGGAGTTTTTGGTTGATGAAGACCTCAACTTCTACTTCCTAGAAATGAATACCCGTCTTCAGGTCGAGCATCCGGTAACCGAACAAATAACCGGAATTGACCTTGTCAAGGAGCAGATTCGAGTGGCTGAAGGTCATCCGCTTTCTTTCACCCAAGACGACCTTAAAATTCATGGTCACAGCATTGAACTTCGGGTTTGTGCCGAAGATCCCACCAACAACTTCCTTCCCGATTTAGGCAAGTTGGAAACCTACATTCGCCCACAAGGTCTTGGCATCCGCGTTGACGACGGCTTTGAGCAAGGCATGACCATCCCCGTCAATTACGACTCCATGATTGCCAAGTTGATCGTAACCGGAAGAACACGGGAAGAAGCCATTCAACGAATGATTCGCGCCATCGAAGACTACCGAATCACCGGGTTTGCCAATACTTTACAATTCGGAAAGTGGGTGATGCAACATCCAATGTTTCACAGTGGAGACTTCGATACCAAATTCATTGATCAGCATTTCAAACCGGAGTATTTGGAGGAAAAGAGAAGCCATGAAGCGGAAGCCGCTGCTTTTCTGGGTGCTTTGCTTCACCCCGAAACCAACACCGCTGTAGTCGAACAAGTTGCTGATTCAGCGCCGGTAAGCATGTGGAAAACCAGGAGACTGGGATAAAAAAATACTCATTTAATTTTCAATCGGCCTTTAATATTTGATAGTATTAAAAGGAATTTGAAAGGGTTGGGGATAAGTGGTCGGGCAGTAACTTCGCCCTATGCCCTCGTTTTCCCATCTGCACGTTCATACCCAGTTTTCACTTCTTGATGGAGCCGCAGAAATAGGCGCACTGTTCAAAAAAGCAGCCGCCGATAATATGCCGGGTCTCGCCATTACCGACCACGGCAATATGTTCGGAGCGTTCAAGTTCGTAGCCGAAGCTTGGAAGAAAACCAAAGTGGTGGGAAAAGACGAACAGGGACGCGACATTGTGGAACCTATCACCAAACCAGTGGTGGGCTGCGAGTTTTACTTGGTAGATAACCGCCACAAAAGGCAGTTTACCAAAGACGACCGCGATGTTCGATTTCATCAACTGCTGTTGGCTAAAAATGAAGTGGGCTACCAAAACCTGGTTAAACTTTGTTCCCTCGGTTTCATTGAAGGATTGTATGGAAAATATCCCCGCATCGATAAGGAACTCATCCTGCAATATCACGAAGGATTAATTGCTACAACATGTTGCCTGGCGGCAGAAGTCCCTCGAACCATTCTCCGTAAAGGTGAAGAAGAAGGCGAAAAGGTATTCAAATGGTGGCTCGATTTGTTCGGAGAAGATTACTTCATTGAGCTACAACGCCACGATATTCCCGAACAAAACCAAGTCAACGAAGTATTGCTCCGCTGGGCGAAAAAGTACCAGGTTCCGGTTATCGCTTCCAACGATAGCCATTATGTTGACCAAAAAGATGCCAACGCCCACGACATTTTGCTCTGTATCAATACAGGCGAAAAGCAATCGACCCCTACCAACAAAGATTTTAATGATGAAGACGGGCAAGCTCGTGGAAAACGTTTCGCCTTTTATAACGACCAGTTTTATTTCAAAACCACCCAGGAAATGGGGCGACTTTTCGCTGATGTTCCTGAAGCTCTTGACAATACCAACCTAGTTTTAGACAAAATAAAACCTCTCAAGCTTAAGAAAGACATCCTGCTTCCGCATTATAAAGTGCCGGAAACTTTCAGCAGTCAGGATGCTTATTTAAGAGAAATCACCTACCAGGGGGCACGTGAGCGTTATGGAGAAATCACGCCTGATGTAGAAGAAAGGCTCAATTTTGAGCTCTTCACCATCGAATCGATGGGCTTTGCCGGCTACTTCCTCATCGTGGCCGACTTCATTAAAGCGGGCAGAGACTTAGGTGTTTTTGTGGGACCGGGCCGTGGTTCTGCTGCCGGGTCGGCCGTGGCTTACTGCATCGGCATCACCAACATCGACCCGATTAAATACAACTTGCTCTTCGAGCGTTTTCTCAACCCTGACCGTAAATCAATGCCCGATATTGATACCGACTTCGACGATGAAGGCCGTCAAAAGGTAATTGATTATGTGGTAGAGAAATACGGCAAAAACCAAGTCGCCCAGATTGTAACCTATGGCACCATGGCCGCCAAAATGAGCATCAAAGACGTTGCTCGTGTGCTTGACTTGCCCCTTAGTGAAGCCAATGCCATTGCCAAGCTAGTTCCTGAGAAGCCTGGTATCGAATTAAACAGAATCATTCTGGCGCCCTTGGAAGGTGAAAAAAGCCTGAAAGAAAAAGAAGGGCTCAACGGCGAGGACCTCGAAAATGTAAAAAAGCTACGAGGTCTTTATGAAGGGAATGAACCAGCATCAAAAGTGCTGAAAGAAGCGGTTATTCTGGAAGGTTCAGTAAGAGGAACAGGCATTCATGCCGCAGGCATCATCATCGCACCGGAAGACTTAACCAACATCATCCCGGTATTTACCAGCAAGGAAACTGAATTGCTCATCACCCAGTTCGAAGGGAAAATCATCGAAGATGCCGGAGTAATTAAGATGGACTTTCTCGGTCTGAAAACCCTAACCATCATTCGCGATGCACTTCGCATGATAAAAGCGAATCATGGAATTACCATCGACATCGACACCATCCCGCTGGACGATGAGCAAACCTTTCAACTGTACCAAAAAGGAGAAACCAACGGAACGTTTCAGTTCGAATCTGCGGGAATGCAAAAATACCTGAGGGAGCTGAAGCCGGACAAGTTTGACGACCTCATTGCCATGAACGCCCTGTACCGTCCTGGTCCCTTGGAGTACATCCCCAACTTCATCAACCGTAAGCACGGGCGGGAAGCCATCTCCTTCGACCTTCCCGAAATGGAAGAGTACCTCGCCGACACCTACGGAATCACCGTTTACCAGGAACAGGTGATGTTGCTTTCCCAAAAGCTAGCCGGATTCTCCAAAGGTGATGCAGACGTGCTCCGCAAAGCCATGGGAAAAAAAGACCGAGCAACCCTCGACAAAATGAAGTCGAAGTTCATGGAGGGGGCTGGAAGCAAAGGATTCGACGGGAAAACATTAGAGAAAATATGGACCGACTGGGAAGCCTTCGCTCAGTACGCCTTCAATAAATCGCATTCAACCTGCTATGCTTTTGTAGCCTACCAAACTGCCTGGTTAAAAGCCCATTATCCGGCTGAATACATGGCTTCAGTACTTACGCACAACTTAAATCAGATTGAAAAAATCACTTTTTTCATGGAAGAGTGCCGGCGTATGGGGCTGGTAGTGTTAGGACCAGACGTCAACGAATCGGATATTCAGTTTGCGGTGAACAAGAAAGGAGAAATTCGATTTGGGTTGGGTGCCATAAAAGGCGTTGGAGAAGCCGCTGTTGAAAGCTTGATTGCGGAACGAAATGCCAAAGGGGCCTTTAAAAGCATCTTCGACTTTACCAGCAGAATCAACCTTCGGGCAGCTAACCGAAAAACATTGGAAGCATTGGCACAAGCCGGAGGCTTCGACTGTTTCGAGCAAAATCACCGTGCACAGTTGCTTTTACCCGGAAACGATGGGCAAACCGGTATCGAAAAGGCCATCAGACATGGACAAAACACCCAAAATGCGCAAGCTTCCGCTCAAGTATCCTTGTTTGGGTTCGTCACTGGAGACAATCAAAACGCACATGAACCGGAATTGCCCAAGGTAGAGCCCTTTTCCGACTTTGTAAGGCTACAAAAAGAGCGCGAAGTCATCGGATTTTACCTCAGTGGGCATCCGTTAGACGAATTCAGTATAGACATTCGCACTTTTACCAATAGCAACTGCACCAATCTCATGCAAACACCCAATAGGGAACTCAAGTTTGCCTGTATTGTTACCGACAGCTCGCGGGGAACCAACCGCCAAGGTAAACCCTTCTGCGCCGCCACGGTCCAGGATTTCGATGGCGTAGCAGAATTGTTCCTCACTGACGAAGCCTACTTCAAATACCATGAGTTTTTCACCCCGGATAATCGGCTCTTTATAAGGGCCATGTTTCGCCCAAGAAACCCCAATTCTCCCTCTAAATTCGATCTAAAAATCACCGAAGTTCGGCTTCTCGATAAAATCAGAAATGAAATGACCAAAGGCCTTAACCTTCGCCTAGGATTGGAGCACCTCAGTCCTGACTTGGTCCAATCATTAGGACGATTGGTAAGAGCATGTCCTGGTAGCGTTCCACTCAAAATAGAAATTCAGCATCCACAGGAAAAACTCATTTTAGATACCAAAAGCCGCACTTTGAAAGTCGATCCAGGCAACGACTTGATTAATGGACTCAGAAGTTTGTCCATCGACTTTACTTTGGAAAGCTGAATCACTATCACGAATGAACCAAATGCCCTTCCTTTGCATTACTTAAACACTAACTTCATTAACAATGGCAGTAGAATTTAAAGACGACAACTTTCAAAACCTGGTAATCGAATCTGATAAGCCGGTTCTCGTAGATTTTTGGGCTGAATGGTGTGGCCCTTGCCGCATGGTAGGGCCGATTGTAGAAGAACTCGCTACAGAATACAACGGCAAAGCCGTAATTGGCAAACTCAATGTTGATGAAAATGCCAACGTTTCTGTTGAGTACGGCATCCGCAGCATTCCAACCTTATTGATTTTTAAGAATGGCAAAATCGCTGACAAAATCGTTGGCGCTGTACCTAAAGCCGTTTTGAAAGAAAAGCTCGAAGCGGTTCTTCAGGCTTAATCCTAGTTAAAAAGCCTCCTCCGGGAGGCTTTTTCATTTATATCCTTTTTAGTAGCCTTATCTTCGACTTATGTTGGCAAATGCAGCAATTTTAGCATCCATTCGATGGGATGTAGATCCTGAAATTTTCAATCTTGGCCCTCTCGCACTCCGATGGTACGGAGTGCTATTCATGCTGGGCTTCTATATCGGTTACAAAATCCTGGAAAAAGTATATCAGAAAGAAGGCTTTAAACTGGAAGAACTTGATAAACTTGGACTTTATGTAGGGATTGGAACAGTAGTTGGCGCTCGCCTTGGTCATTGTTTATTCTACCAACCTGATTATTATCTCGCTCATCCAATAGAAATTCTAATGATTCATCAAGGTGGGCTTGCAAGTCATGGTGCTGCTATAGGCATCATCCTTGGAATGTTGGTGTACGCTAGAAAATTTAACAAAACCTTCCTTTGGACAGCCGACCGAGTAGTAATTACTGTTGCTCTTGGAGCTTGTTTTATCCGCCTAGGCAACCTCATGAACTCGGAAATCGTGGGCACCCCCTCCACCCTTCCCTGGGCTTTTGAGTTCATTCGTTTGGGTGAACAGCCGCCTGTCCCTCGGCACCCTGCCCAACTTTACGAATCCTTGTATTACCTCCTCACCTTCTTGGTGATTTATCGTTTGTACTGGAAGACTCCTTCTGCTCAAAGCCCTGGCAAAATATTTGGCATCTTCCTGCTTATGGTGTTTGGTTTCCGTTTTATCATCGAATTCTTTAAAGAAAATCAAGTGGATTTCGAACAAGGACTTAGCTTAAACATGGGTCAAATGCTGAGTCTGCCGCTCATTTTGGCAGGATTGTTATTGTTATTCAGACCCAAGCCTAACGCGATGTTATAACAATGAAAAAACCGAGAAGACGGCCACTTAATTATCTCAAAATCCTAAGGAATGTCGGCATTTTAACCGGCTTACTGGCTCTAGCTTATGTACTAGGACCAAAACCTGAATTCCCCTCCTTAAGCCTTGAGTTGCCTAAAGTTCCGGAAGCGCCTCAGTTAGTGGCTTATGTAGCACAAAAAGAGGCTTCTTTCCCAGTAAAACCAGGCAATGAAGCTCGCATCGTTTGGGCGGATACTCCGGGAAAGGTGACTGATTACGCATTTGTATATCTGCACGGCTTTACGGCTTCTGCAGAAGAAGGTGAACCCCTGCACCGCGAAACAGCCGCTCGCTACAAAGCTAATTTGTACATCGCCAGACTGCCGGAACACGGGGTAAAAAGCGAAAACCCTATGGAAAATTATACCATAGTAAACCAATGGGAGGGCGCCAGCGAGGCTTTAGCCATTGGATTAAAACTGGGTAAAAAAGTGATCCTGATGGGTACCTCTACCGGTGGAACCCTTGCACTTATGTTAGCAGAACACTATAAGTCGAAGGTTCACTCACTCTTGCTCTTCTCACCCAATATCAGGGTGAATGACCCCAATGCTCATTTACTAAACGACCACTGGGGTAAACAACTGGCCACACTCGTGTTGGGCGGTAACCAATACCAAGTACCCAATCCTAATCAATCTGCTCAGGCATTTTGGCATACGCGATATAGCATTAATGCCTTGGTAGAATTGCAGGAAATGTTAGAAGAACAAATGACTCCAGCTCATTGGATCAAAATTGTTCAGCCAACTTTGATTCTCGCCTATTATAAAAATGAACAAGAACAAGATCGTGTGGTAAGAGTGGATGCCATGACCGATGCTTTCCAAGGTTTAAGTACTCCCGATAAAGACAAGAAAATGGTAAAATTGGCTACTCCGGGTGATCATGTTATTGGTAGTAAACACAAATCCAAAGACTTAGATGCTGTTAGAAAAGCTACGTTTGAGTTCTTTGATGAGCGCTTGAACTGAATTATTCCATGAATTGGATAAAAATGCTGGCCAAGCCGGCATATCGGTTGGCACACGATGGATTGAATTTCGCTTACAGAAAAAGCTGGACGCATTATGGCGGTAAGCGTATTGGAAAAGGTCACATTTCTGACGAGCATCTTCAAAACCCAACCCTTGATGACGCTCTAGAAGCGGATCTCATCGCTTCAGGAATTCCAGTTAGTCATCACACCATCAACCTGGAGGGTTATTGGAAATACAGAAAAGCAGCGCCCTATCCGCCTGATTATTTCGGTGGAGGAAACGATCCCAAGCGCAATTTCACAGAGAAAACCCTGGAACATTATCTCAGCAGCGAGCTGAAAGATTTATCGGCGTGTAAGGTTTTGGTGGATGTGGCTGCCGCCACTTCTCCTTGGGCCGAAGTAGCTCAGCATTTTTGGCCACATCTTACCACTTGGAAACAAGACTTAGTTTATCCCAAAAATCAACATACGGAATCCAAACAGTTGGGTGGTTATGCGCATGAAATGAACCTCCCCAGCAATCATGTTGATTTAATCACCTTGCACTGTTCTTTAGAGCATTTTGAAGGCAACTCCGATAGCCTGTTTTTCGAAACAGCACAAAGAGTGCTCGCGCCAGGTGGTACGCTCATGATTCATCCTTTTTATATCGCCAGCGAATACACCATTCATATCGATCCAGCTTACAACCTCTTGCACCGGCATCGCCCCCAACTCGACCCCCAAGCTCGATTAAGGATTGCAAGTTGGTATCAGTATTTTTCCCGTCATTACGACGTAAGTACCTTGAAGAGCAGGATTCTTCAACATTGTCCACAACTTCAGCCTCGCTTGGTTAGAATAGATAACTTTAGAGATGTCGCAGAAAACTGCTACTTACGCTGGGTTCTTCTATTAGAAAAGCCAGAATAATCAAGATATTTCTAATTTAATGCTGCTTATTCTTTCGATAACCTAAACAGAAACTTATATTCGTTTAGGCTATTAAAAGAAATTATCATGTGTGGCATTGCTGGCGTCTTCGGACTTAGAAATTCAACAACATCATTAAGACCTGAGATTCTGGAGATGTCCAGAAAAATTAGGCATAGAGGCCCGGATTGGTCAGGTTACTTCAGCCATCCAGCTGCCATTCTAGCGCACGAGCGACTCGCTATCGTAGACCCAAAATCCGGCAGGCAGCCTTTATTCAGCCCTGACGAGCAGATTGTACTTGCCGTTAATGGTGAAATCTATAATCACTTGGAGTTAAGAGCTGAGTTTCCGGAATATGAATTCCAAACAGCTTCTGATTGCGAAGTAATCATTCCTCTTTACCTCCGTTACGGGCCCGATTTTGTGGACAAACTCAATGGCATTTTCGCCTTTGCTGTGTTCGATTGCAGGGATGAAAGTTGGATGTTGGCGCGTGACCATATGGGAATCATTCCCTTGTATGAAGGCTTTGATCAGCAAGGTCAGCACTTCTTCGCTTCGGAATTAAAAGCTTTAGAAGGCAAATGCACCACTGTCCAAATTTTCCCTCCTGGTTTTGCGTCCTATTCAAAAAGAGACAATGGAATTCCTTTTCAATGGTACCAAAGAGCATGGAGTTCATACGAAGCAGTTGAAAATCAGGAGGCTTCGATTGCCCAACTCAGAGAAGCCCTGAAAGCAGCTGTTCACCGCCAGTTGATGTGCGATGTTCCCTATGGAGTGTTGCTCTCAGGCGGCCTAGACTCCAGCATTGTAAGTGCTTTGTCCATGCAGTTCTCCAGAAATCGAATTGAAAGTAAAGATCAAGAGGAGGCTTGGTATCCTAGGTTACACTCTTTTGCAGTCGGTTTGGTGGGCTCCCCGGATTTAAAGGCTGCTCGTCATGCAGCAGCACATATCGGCAGCATACACCATGAAATCACCTTCACCATTCAGGAAGCGTTAGATGCGTTAAGTGACGTCATCTACCAATTAGAAACTTACGACGTTACCACTGTGAGGGCTTCTACGCCTATGTACCTATTGGCAAGGGTAATTAAATCGATGGGAATAAAAATGGTTTTGTCGGGCGAAGGCGCTGACGAAATTTTTGGTGGCTATTTGTACTTCCATAAAGCCCCAAATGCACAAGCTTTTCATGAAGAAACGGTAAGAAAACTGAGCAAACTACACCTTTACGACTGTTTAAGGGTGAATAAGTCGCTAGCAGCTTGGGGTGTTGAAGGCCGAGTCCCATTTCTTGACAAGGAATTTATGGATGTGGCCATGTCTTTAAATCCACAAGCAAAAATGGCAGGGAATGGTAAAATTGAAAAAGCCATTCTGAGAGAGGCCTTTCAGGATATTCTGCCGGAAAGCATTGTCTGGAGACAGAAAGAACAGTTCTCTGATGGTGTTGGGTATTCCTGGATTGACACTTTAAAGGCTATGGCAGATAAGGAAGTTAGCGATGCGCAAATGACAGAAGCCGCCTACCGATTCCCTATCAATACTCCGAAAACCAAAGAAGAATACTGGTACAGAAGCATGTTTCACCGTCATTTCCCTTCCGATGCTGCGGCCTCCACAGTACCTTCTGTAAAATCGGTGGCTTGCAGCACCCCGGAGGCATTAGCGTGGGACGCCTCTTTTGCCCAACTCAACGACCCATCCGGAAGAGCAGTAAAGGATGTGCATCAATCCAGTTAAACACGTTTCAAATTAAAAAAGGGGGAATAACTAATCGGCATTCCCCCTTTCATAAGATTTAATTATTTTTTTGCGAAAAGCGTATTCATCACCTCCAGAACTCGAGCATGTTCTTCTAAATTACAAGCCGGAAAGTCAATATCCTGGTCATGCCGGATGGCATGAATGAAGAAGTTCATTTGCTCCATAAGTCCTTCCTTAAATTTAGATGATTCCACTTTAGATTCCGGTTTTATACCTGGAAAAGGAAATTGTATTTGATACTTTTCAAGCGGCCCTATTTTCGATTGAAAATCTTTCCCATTGAGTTGCATGGACCAACCATTCATGGTGCCGGAGCCCTCTGTATAAAGAAAGTTAGAAACCAAACCATTCATTCCGGTAAGCACAGCTTGAACGGTGACATTCCCATCCGAATCTTGCGTGTACCGATGATAATCGATTGATGCTATTCCCCTTGAAAAAAGAGAAATTAAGTCAAACGCATGGATAGTATTCATCACCGGCCATAAATCATAAATTTCATCAGCAAAAGACCCTCGAAGTTTGTACATATTGGGGTGATCATTGGCTAACAGTGAAAGAGAGGTCAAACCTCCACCGTAAAAGAGGCTATCTAAATAGGCTGTTTGAACCACTTGATAAAAGCGACGATTTAGCGCAACCATCACCTTGCATGATTTTTCTTTGGCCAAGGCAGAAAGCGATTGTACTTCTTCAAACTCAACAGCTACTGGCTTCTCAGCCAGCACATGCAAACCAAGTTGAAGACATTCTCTAACCACTTTAGGTGAAGCGAGATGGCTAACACAAACGATGCAGGCATGAGCTTGGGTAGCTGCGGCCATTTCTTGAAGGTTGGTCCCAAATGGAACGTGACCTAACTTCTCGGCTAAAGATTTGGCAGAATTCTCTGAGCGACTGACAACACCAACCAATTCAGCACCTTTAGCATTTAGAAGTGCGGTACCATGAAACAACCCCATTTTTCCTGCACCTACGAGCAAAACTCGTACTGGTTCATGAAGTTCAAGCCAACTCATGCAAAGCTAAATTTCTTGTTGACAATTTCTTCTGAGAGAGGAAGATGAACCATAACCCCATTGTGCTCCGCAGATTCCATCGCTGCGATGACAGCTTCTAGCGCCTGCAGTCCATCGTGAATGCTGCAAATAGGTGCTGCACCTTTGAGTAAATCAAAAATAATGTTGTTCAGTGCGTTCTTTCTGTCAATCTGGAAAGGGAAAGGTTTTTCATAAACCATGCCTGCTGATGTAACAATCCGCAATTGTTCGATTTCAAAATCAACCTCAATTCTGCCCTTTGAACCTACAATGTAAAGCAAATTGTGTCTTTTGGATAAAGCATTGGATAAATACAAATCCGCCACAACTCCATTGCTTAACAAGCATCGAAAATTCCCTGTAGGATCATAAAAACGTGCGCCTCGTTTGTTTTCTTTTTGTGTTTGATCAATGGATGAACTCACAGAAACAATTTCAGCATCCAAAATAAACCGACACAAATCAAAAAGATGAGAGCCAATCATGGCTACTCCGCTTTCACCATAAGGCATAGTTAAGGATTCAGGTTTTCCGATAATGCCAGAAGCCAATAGCTTTCTTAGAGATTGAAAAGTAACCATCCAACGGCGTGTATGATCGACATACAAGTTTACTTGATTGTCTTTCACCAGCTTGATTAGAGCATGCCCTTCTGCAATTGAGGTAGTTAATGGCTTCTCAAGAAGAATTTTCTTAACTCCCATGTTGATAGCTGCTTCTGTTAAAGAGAAATGCGAGTCGGCTGTAGTTGCAATGATTAAAACATCATTGGTAAGATTAAAACCAGCCTCTTTAAGGAGGTTCAAATCCTTTCCATATGGCACTTCCGGAAGCTTCATCTTGGCGATGAGATTCGGAATGTTATCCACATTGTAGTCAATTAAACCGCCAAGTCTTAATCCCTTAGAACTTTTGATGGCATTTAAAAACTGAATACCCATTCGTCCACAACCAACTATCCAGATGGTGCCTAGGGGTGCTACTTCTTTTAACTCCATCTGACGCTGAAATTCCCTGAGCTTGCGGTAATCCTGCATTCGATCTACCCCGTAGCCAATTTTCTCAGCTAGCAGCTTCAGTATTTTCTTGATTATATTTTTCATGATTTTAAAAGTTTAAATCGCTTTAAAACAGGTACATATTTATTCAAAGCGAGCTCATCCAGTGAAAACTCCAAACTTTTGCTCTTAAACAGCCAACTGTTGACATACAAAGCTGCCAACATAACGATGATAAAAAGCAAAAAACTAAAGATGAAATGCAGATTCAATTCACTAATTCCCCAACTAGACAGAATCATTATTGCGAGATACGGATACTCTTTAAATCTACGCCCTACAAAACTGACAAAACTACCTCCTTCAAGGTGTTTAAAAGCAACAATTCCCACAACCGTATCCTTTACGGTGTAAGTAAGCGCGTAAAATGTTGCATAAAGCCAAAGTGGAGAACCCAAATAGGCCATTAGGAAAAATGAAATGATCATGAATACGCTAAATCCCCAGGAAATCTTAGCCTTTATCCCTGGTTTACCAATAGCGGTTAGTATATATCCGGATGGATAAGTGATAAACTGAATTATATAATAGAATAGAAAAATCTGGGTAATGTCAATAGAATCTACCCATTTGTCACTAAATACCAATACCACAAATTCACGTAAATGGAACATCAAAAACACAAAACCTGGTGTGATGAAATACATGATTAATAAACCTATGGCATCAAACTTCTTATTGAGCTGATCGGGTTGCTGTTTAAGCTTCGATATATAACTCAGGATAAAGGAAGCCAAGGGCGCCAAAATAATGTTAAATAATAAACTAGACTGCTTTCGAGCGAATTGGTAAAGTCCTAAATCGCGTTTAGGGTAAAAAGCAGCCAAAATTGCTGAATCAGCTTGGGAGGTAAGAAAGGCTCCCACGGTATTCATGAATACAGCCTGTCCAAATTTGAATATTTCGCGCAAATCTTCCCCTTGCTTGACCACTTTAACCTCTAGGCTAATCGCTTTTTTCAGAATGTATATCCTCGGCAACACCCCTATGGTTTGCCCGATTACAAAGCTTAATGCTCCAAAACCTGCATAGGCAAATCCAATTTTGGCGACGCTTGAAACAGTGTCGCGTAAAAAATTGGAAAGCGCCACCTTGGTTAAATCTATCCGCTTGGTTAAATAAGTTTCTTCAGGCTTTCCAACAAGGTTCAGCAGGTGGTTAGTGGATAAAATCATCAGCATCCAACCCAAGGTTTGGTCTTTAAAAAAGTAAAGCCCTATACCAAGTCCAAGTTGCAAAACAAACAAAACGATAGACTGCCTGATTCTGAGAAAGAATACTTTCCCTAGTAATATCATGTCATCCTCAGGACTCAAGTCTCTTTTTTGTACATAATAGGTCTCAAAACCTGTTATGGTAAATAAGTTGAAAAACCCATCAAAAAGCATGGCAACTGCCATGTATCCATAATCTTCGGGAAAAAGTAATCGAGCTAAGACTATGGAGGAAAGCATGACCAATACCTTGGATATCATGCTCCATCCTAAAATAGCTACCCCTGACTTTCTTGTTTTACTCATGAGAAGCTTGTTTGGTAAGGCGTTTCAGTAGATTCTTTATAGAAGAAATCACATGAAGGCGTTACTAATGTTTTTAGCAGCAACACCATAGCGCGTAGTGGTAATGAAAGTATCAAATTCAGTAAAATCCAGTGAAGTTGGCGCTCATTTCGCCTTTGGGGGCGTTTTAAAAAAAGTACAACAAGATGGTCATTACCAGGTGTTGGCAACTCTTGTATTGTAGCGGCGCCCATTCGCCTTTTGCTTATCCCCATTCTGTTCAATCCTAAGTACATGCCGATGTAACATCAACATTTCCTCTAATGAGACGCAAATATAGGCTTTGAGAATGGCCGAAAAAATTGAAGCTTGTTAAGCCAACATTGTATATCTACCAATGAACCGATTTGCTTGGTACTTTTTGGAGCTAGAAGTTTCGAAAAACAAGTGTTTTACGCCTTATGAACAAGGTATTCATGCTTCTTCGGCCAAGAACCTGCTTGGTAATTGTTGACCCTGGTTTTCTTTCAACGCATGTAAAAACCTGTTATCTGGAAGTCAACAGGTAGATGCGGAAGAGAAGTCAGAAATAATTCTATCAAGTTTAAGGACTTACCAAGTTGATGGTAAACTGCGCGTATGGGGTGTTTCCTAATTGATTGGTTTGAAGATAGAGTTGATCTCCGAAAAAGCCACGGTAAAACTCTCGGCCTTGATCGATGGCATCTACATTAAATCGATAATTGAGCCGGTAACCCACCTGCGCGGAAAACCAAATAAACTGCTTGATTTGACGCTCCCAAATCAAACGAAGCCTGATTTCTCCTCTTCTGAGATGTGCAGTAGTCCCGGAAGGCAAGTCATTAGGCAATGAACGCAATTGATAAGATTGTCCCTCAAGTTCAAATCCTGCCATGGCAAGTGATCGAGGCGAGAAGGTTCTTCTTATGTGTGCACGAGCGGGAAATAAAATCTCTGTTCCCCATTTCCTGTTGGGCATCGTCCAGTTGTACATCACCACTGGAATGTAATTCATCTCTCCCACTCGGTAAGTTCTCGACAAACCTACCCCCCATTGAAGTCGATCGTGAGGGCGCTTTCCCCAAATTGCTACTGCTGAATAACGAAGTTGAGCGGGCTCAGGAATTTCATTCCAGGAAAAGTCGCCATTCAAATCTGCTGCAACTTGAAAGAGTAAAAACTGCTTCTCATTCAGTGGCTTGTATAAGGTGGTATGTAAACCGATTGACTTTAAGCCTTTACTCGCTAAAGTATTTCCCGTTTCTAGCCCTGCTAAACCAATTCGCCCATCTTTAGCCTCTGCTTGATAATGGTGCTCCAAATAATTCACCCCACCTTGCCATACCACCGACGACTTGGAGACAATCGGGATGTTGGCGAAAAATCGAACGCCATGCGAATAGTTAAACCGTGTTGCTTCTTGAGGTTCAGGTAAAATAGCATTTCCTGCACCGGAGCGAAGAAGACCTTCAGTTAAGGTATAGGCCCCCTGAAAGTCATAGCCCAAGCTGATCAGCTTTTGTGGACTTAGGTCCAGAATTTTGGGGGAGGCATACCGCTTTAAACCAGCTTCTGCGAAGTCAAGCTGGTCGTATTGACTGAAATCTTCTGTGCTATCTGTTTGCGCTACCGCAAAAAACGTGGTGCTTATTAAAACAGCGAGAGTCCTTATGAAGATGCGCCTCATTTTTTAGGCATTTGCAACCTTTTCCAAACGTCAGTTCTTCCGAACGTAGGAATACCGATGTAACCACGAATGTTGAGGGCATTGGCATCTTTCATGGTCATGACGCATTTATAGGTTTTGCCATTTTCAGCGTCGTAGATGGTGCCATCTTCCCATTCAGCATCGGCCTCATCGTAAACGAAATCTTGAAGAATACGAAGTCCTTTGAGTGGACGAGCCCTCAAAGATTCTTCATCGTTATTTTTGTCCACTTTGGGAGTGCCTGTAGTTGGGTCGTTGGGTTCTCTCAACCAAACTATTCTACCTACATATTTTTGGCCTTCTTTATCAATTTTAACGCGGGCTTTTCCATTTCCGGTTTCCCATACTCCTACCACCGCATCTGCTTTATTCTGAGAAAAAGCGGTCAAGGATAACGAAATTCCTAAGACCAAAAGCAAAAGTGATTTCATGTTCATTTCGGTGAAACAATCAAGATTTTATAATGTTTGATTAAAACTATTTTCTAGCGAATTAAAGCAAGAAAACCCCTGTATTGCAGTATTTCTCCCTTTCCATTCTCTACATCAGCTACCCAGGTATATTGACCAAATTTCACTGCATCAGCGATGCCGATGGTATTTCCATCCCACCACTCAAAAGTGTCAGCATTGAAATTGGAGGCTTCTGCTTCATATTGCTTTCTGCCCCATCGGTCAAAAACCCGCATTTTTAATGACTTTACTCCAATTAGCCGTCCTTTAAAGAAATCATTTTTTCCGTCACCGTTAGGAGTAAGTACATTAGGGAATTCAACTGAAAAAGGACAAAACTCTATCACTTGGATAGTATCGTAGTTAGCACATCCGATGTCGTCACTCACTTTCACCCAATAAGTTCCGGGCTTGTTGACCGTAATTTGGGAGCCATTACTACCATCTGACCACAAGTAATTGGGGTAAATACCTAAGGCCAAATCCAATTTCTCCCCCAATCCCGGACAAATTTTTGAAGAATCATTTAAGCCTGGGTTTTCAGGAATCGGATTGACAGTGACGGTAACTGTGTCATAGCCCGGACATGGTATGCCGGCAGTATCTACTTTAAGGATGAAAGTATAAGGAATCGGAGAGTTTGAAGTATTGACTGCTGTGAAGACTGGCGCAGAAACATTTGGTGCGCTTAACTGGGTAGAAGGTAGCCAGGCATAAGTTGTTGCAACGGTTGTAGGAACACCTAAATGCACCGTATCGCCCGGACAAACAACGCGATCAGGACCTGCTTGTGCACGTGGTTTATCCATTTTAATCACCACATTACGAATTGAATGAATATCGGTTTGACTGCCTGTGGCCGCTGTAAAACCAAAATAGCCGGTAAAATTGAGGAAAGAATTACCCGTCAAACGAAGAATCCCGTCCACAAAAACCCTGATTGCCCCCCCTTCGTATTCAATTCTTGCTTGCTGATAATTGTTATTTCTTAGGTAAGTCTGGTTGGTTAAAGTTGGTTGTGGGGGCGTGGGGCATTCTTGATAATTGCCGTTTCCGTTGCCTACACGTATCTGTATTTCCGGGTTATTGTTCTGGTTACAGTTATCAAACGTGTCGAACACCACCATCAAACCTCTTGGATTGGATGGAATACCGATTCCTTGTCCATTCACAAATCCGGTAGGCGGATTAGTAAGGAAGCAAAAAGCCATTCCATCTGCGGAGTTGCCTCCAAACATTCGAAACTCAAAATCAACTGAGAACTTATTACATGCTGCAAGATTGAGTGGAGTGCCATAAAAAACAGCTCCTGAGGTGAAGGTTTGGCTTGGACAGACTATCAGTTCATTAAAATCAGCATCTGAATCGCCGGGAGTGTCCCCTGTACGAGCATTTCCGGTAAGATTCCAGCCAGTGGTCACTATCGGATTACCTGTTAAGGTTGCAAAAATTTGTGTTTGAGCTTTAATGGGCTGACTCAATAAAAAGACAGAAGCAAGAATCCCTACGTATTTCTTCAACATTTCTCTAATCTAACGGTGAAAAATAACGAAATTCTAAGAAAAGCAACGCTTTAAATGCGAATATTGGCAGCAATTCCCAAGGTTCTAGGCGCACCCAAATAGCCAGGAACAATGAGGTACATTTGATTGAATGCATTCCTGGCAAATAAACTAAATTGATAGTGCTTCCACTTTTTAGAGAGCCGGATGTCGGAAATCAAATCTCCTTGATTATGCCTCGTGCGAAAATCTGCGGTTCCTGAAACCAAGCCGTTGAACTGCTGATCGATGTTGGTCATGAAGCTATTAAACCGCACGTTTGCCCCCAACGACCACCCTTTGCAACTTACTTCCAAGTCCATCCGCCAAAGGTGACGATAGCGATATTTCAAGAAATTTTCAGAACTGGAATAGTTCACACTGGTGTTGATTAAAGGATCGGGATTGTCAAAGTTGTCATCAGTGGCCTGAATCCAAGTGTACCCACCTTGTGCCGCTACTTTCCAAGGTCCATGTTCCCATTCGGCTCCTGCACTAACTTCAAAACCGTAGATGGTCACATTCGAGAGGTTTCGAGCCAATGCTTCCAATCTGCCATTATTGCCATTTACCCTAAACCCAAATTCAATCATGTCGGTATATTGGGTATAGAAGCCTGCTAAGTCGGCGTAACCTTTTAGGAAGCTTTTCCATGCATACCCTTGGCGTAGTCCAATTTCTGCTGTATAACCCCGCTCCGACTTCAAGCCGGGATTGGGTGCGACCCAAAAGGTTCCCGCATTGTTATTGACAAAACGCTCCGCCACAGAAGCAGGCCTGAATCCTTGCCCTACTGAAGCCCTCACGTGGATGGCTTCAGCCAAACGGTAGTTTAAACCCGCTCGAAACACCAAATAATTCTCTGGTGTTAAATCGCCAATGCTAAATTGCTCAGCCCGTGCCCCCAAGTTGAAACGCCATCGCTTCCAAGCTTGGTCGTATTGCATATAAGCCGCTAAGTTGTGACTTTGGTGATTGCCGTAAAGTGAATCACTGGACACTTGATTGCCTATATAAACCGCCCCAGCCGAAAGCACGCCTTCAAGAGACTCTCCTAGCAATTGGTTTCGCTGTTGAAATTGGTACTCAGCGTATCGCATCCACGCTTTTGAACTTCGTCCGGAGCCTTCGCTGCGGTTATCGGTGAAAAACACCCGCGTTCTTAAAGCATGACGGGTACGGCGGTTGGGAGTAAACACCAAAGAAGGATCCAGGTTGTAGCGAATCAACAATTGTGGATTAGAGGCGTTTTCCTCCGGAAACAAGGCCAGAGAATCGCTCTTCCAAAAAAGAAAGAACCTCGACGAATCCACCATAAAGGCTCCATTGAGGTTCAATTGCCATTTGGAGGAAAGACTTATTCGGTTGTTGACACTAAAACGAAGTCGTTTTATGGACTCCGATACGCGATAGCCTTCGTCGTACATGGCATTAAGTCCGGCACTAAAATCCCATCGACCTCCTAATCTTCGGGCATGCATCATTTGGAGGTTGGTAGCAGTAGGTGGCGCTTGCCCTTCCCAAGGCCAAACATGCTCCGGGCGTGGTTTTCCATATACTTGATGACTCAAATTCACCATGGTTTTAGGCTTTAACCCCGCTTGAATGGTTCTAAAATGAATGATACCACCCAATGCTGAAGCCCCATATTGAGCAGAAGCAGCACCTTTTATCACTTCTACTTGCTCCACCATTTCTATGGGGATATAGCTCCATTTAGCGTCGCCGGCATCGGCACTTAACAAGGGCATATCATCTACCAACATCAACACACGAGAGCCGGCACCTTGGGTAAATCCGGAGCCTCCACGAATATTGGCTTGTCCATTGACCATGTTAACTCCAGGCACCCTGTTTAAGCCATCTTCAGCCGTCAAACTGTTGTTTTCTTGAAAAACCTTGGGCTTTAACACTTCCATCGAAACGGTAACTTCTTCCAGCTTCTGCTCAAAACGACCGGCTGAAACCACCACGTTGCCAAGCTGGCTAATACTTTTTTTCATATTAATTTGGCCGGGTATCGCTCCAATAAACTTGGCTTTTTCGTACCCTACCAAAGAAATTACAACCCAATAATCGATTAAGTCCTTTTTTACTTCTATTGAAAACAAGCCCTTATCATTCGTTTGAGTGACTTGAATCGGGGCGTTTTGTCCTTTAGCAAATAAAGAAACCAAAGCCCCTACCAGCGGCTCTTCAGTTTGACCATCAACCACTACAGCAGTAAGCAGCTTGTTGCCTGACTGGGCAGAAACCAAAGGCCTACAAGCTAGGAGAAGCAGCGTGAAAAGGAGAAAGGAATGGGATAAGTGCTTCATAGAAAGGTAAAAAAACAAAAAATCCCGTGCTGTTACGTACGGGATTTCAAGAGAAACAGAATAGAGTTAATCGAGGTGAAGCGAAGCCTTACGAGCGAGGAGCACTTCCTTGCTTTCACGGCGTTCCGGATCATCTACGCAGCAATCTACCGGACAAACGGCCGCGCATTGCGGTTCTTCGTGAAAACCTACACACTCGGTGCATTTGTCTGGGACAATGTAGTAAACATCATCGGCTACGGGAGCATGGCGTTCCTCTGCTGAAACTTCATTTCCGTCGATGGTAGTAAAAGTGCCGGAAACTTTGGTGCCGTCGTTAAACGCCCAGTCTATCCCGCCTTCGTAGATCGCGTTATTGGGACATTCCGGCTCGCATGCACCACAATTGATGCATTCGTCGGTGATCATGATGGCCATAGTGAAAAGGTTTGAATTACTTTGTGCGAAAGTACCTGAAAAGGCTGAATTGTCAACCCTCCCGGAATAAGTTCCATGCAACACCCTACCCTACTCGGCGCGCTCGCATTAGGTGACGCCATTCGCGATTTGCTTCAAAACCCAGAACGTGACGCGCTTTACAGCCGTATTGGCCATCAAAACGCTTGGTTTACTACTGAAAACTTGGAGCATGCCTTGTCTCATTGGGCTTCGCTCTTGCAGGAAGCGCCTTTAATTGCCTGGTGGGAAGCAGAAAGCATTGTTAAAACCCCAGTATTGAAGAAAATTGGAATCGTAATGGCCGGGAACATTCCCTTAGTTGGTCTGCATGACCTTTTAGCAGTATGGATTACGGGGCATCATGCCGTGGTGAAATGCGCAAGCAACGATGACATTCTGCTTCCCTATCTGGTAAAGAAAGCAACGGAAAAACAGCCAAGCTTGACAGAAAATATCACTTGGGCAGAAAAACTTACCGATGCTGATGCTGTTATTGCCACGGGTTCCGACAATACCGCCCGCTATTTCAAGCAGTATTTTGGCCACTTGCCCCATATCATTCGGAAGAATAGAAACAGCCTAGCCATTATATCCGGATTTGAATCAGACGAAGCCCTCGCTCCACTCAAAGAAGACCTCATCCGTTATTTTGGGCTTGGTTGCCGCTCGGTTTCTCATGTCCTGATTCCGGAAGATTTCGACCCAACCCGAATCATCAAACTGCTCGACAACGAGCTTAGTTTGGTTCATCACCACAAGTACTTCAACAATTTCGAGTACCATTACGCCATACATCTATTAAACAGAACCCCTCATTACACCAACAATGTGGTGCTGATGACCGAATCTGACAGCCTTGCCAGCCCTTTGGGGATGTTACACTACAGCAGGTATTCCACCAGAGCATCACTAGATGAAAAAATCAAGGCTTGGGGCGACCAAATCCAAGTCACTGTTTCCGCCGATAGTTGGTTTCCAGGTAGCATCCCATTTGGCACCAGCCAGCAACCAGGACTTACTACCTATGCAGATGGAGTAAATACCATTAGTTGGTTGTTGGGACTTCAGGATACCTCCCATCAATCCTAGTGCTTTACTTCAATTGGCTATTCAGCCCCTGTTAACTGGCTACATTTCGATGTTCAATAAATCTTCAACTTCAAATACGAACCTAGAGAGACCGACTTCGCACGTTGGGGAAAACAATAATCCTTCTATCCATTAGGTATAATTTTACCGCTACAAAAAGCTATAAAAACAGCAGTGAGTAAACTGTTGCCCCTTTGGGGGAGTTAAAAATCGTATGTGAGTAAGCTTTCAACCTTTGAGGGTAAACTTTCAACCCTTGTGGGTAAACTTTCAACCTTTGAGGGTAAACTTTCAACCATTGTGGGTAAACTTTCAACCCTTGTGGGTAAGCTTTCAACCCTTGTGGGTAAGCTCTCAACCCTTGTGGGTAAGCTCTCAACCCTTGTGGGTAAGCTCTCAACCCTTGTGGGTAAGCTCTCAACCCCTGTGAATAAGTTCTCAACCCTTGTGGGTAAGCTCTCAACCCCTGTGAGTAAGCTCTCAACCCTTGTGGGTAAGCTTTCAATCCCAGTGGGTAAACTTTTAACTCTTGTGAGTAACGACAACTCTGCTGTGACTATATGCGATGCATGGGGAAGTAACTATTGAACTCAAAGCGAGGATCTTGAAGCCAAATTGCGTTTAGTTCTTACTTCATGCCGACTGTGACCTAGGATATAAAAGACTTATAAACTTATAGCGAATACCAGATTATAAAATCACGTCAAGAATCTAGTAAGGAAAAAAAATGGGCATTCTAACTAAATAAATGATTCAGGCATTGTCTTCGTCAATTAGGCAAAATAGAAGAAACGCCCTATGAATTTGAAGAAAAAACTTAAAAAGATATTTGGAGTTTAAGAACCGTTTATTAACTTCGAATCATGAGAACAAGGAAAAATAACATGAAGCTCAGCAGTCCGGATTGCAGCAAAGCCGGCAGAGCTGATGTATGCCTTGCTCATTGTATTCGAAAAACCATCAAACCGATTACCACCTTTCTCTCTTAATGAGAGAGGACGTTAATCAACGCTCTCTCTCTAATCCGGTTAAAGATAGGTTTACCTTACCGGTTAGGGTTATTTGGCTAGAGTTATTTCCGGCCAGTCCGGTGTTTATACCGGATTAGGGACGTCCTCTTCCGCAATTTTCATGTTGTTAATATCAGATTCTACCGTTGCATCAATGTGCCAGGTAACGGCTGAATGGTGATGTAAGCAATATGCTCCTGTGATATAGTTCAGCGGATAAAGGGGCTTCATCACATATGTCAGGGAGAGCTGAAAAGCGTTGACTCAGCACTGACTCACCCAACCTTCATTAGCGCATCCTTATGCAGGCAACCTTTTTTCAGGCTTGATGCGAAGCCATTTCTTAATCTATTCCCTTTACTAACATGTCTAACCTTGTTTTCAGCCGTCAAATCGATCAATTCCACGCTCATTTAATGCTTGCCATTTCGTACGGCACAGCATGGTCACCCAAACAAAACCATCTCACCATTGCTCATCTTCAACAACGTTTAGATTATTGGAGAGCCATGCACTTAACCATTTCAAAGCACAATACCGCCATTCAACAACTCAGAAACTCCAGAGTTTCTAAAATGAAAGAAGGCATCTTTAATGCAAAAAGAATTCGTTGGAACTTAGAGCTAGCACTCCATCAAGATGATCCGAGAAGAATGCAAATCATCACTCTTTTCAAAGAAATGCATAACAACAGGCCTGCAAAACCTGTAACTCCTATGGAACCAAAGTCAAAACGTTCACTTTCAAAAAGGGCCTTCACCGATAGAATAGACCAATTTATCCGATTGAGTGCTATTCTTGATGGAACTCCTGAATACATTCCAGAAGAAGAAGAATTAAGTGCGGACAATTGGAAGCAGTTGGTGCTTGACTTGATAGAGTTAAGAGAAAGCTGCCAAAACGCAGATATTAAAGAGGAGCAATACCGTATTCTTTTGGAAAATGGAAAAAAAGAGCTTTCCAAGTTCATCCACGAGATTAATCGTTATGCTATGATCAGGCAACTGAAACACAAAGTTCAATTAGCCGGTTAATGAAAAATCACTTTTCAAACCAAGGATTATCATTAACCTAGTTTAAAACCAACCTTGCAAATTGGATCAAGAGTTTAGCCTTGCACGAAGTAATATGGAAAGGGTCAAACAGTTATGTGGTTGTTCAGCAATCCATTTTTAATTAATCAACTTACCTTAACTTTTAGCCATTGATTACTTAAGAGAAGGGCCATTATTTCTTTTCAACTTAACTTTTACTAGTACTCTCAAGCCGGATTCGTCCGGCTTTTTTATTGATGCACGAATAAACGCAAGCTGAATGATCAAACTGTTCGGCTCTTCTTAGAGAAAATTCAAAGCTAAAAATGCTACACCTTGATCTTAACAATTGAAATGTTACACAAACTGAAAACTACCGTATTGTTGATCGAGTGTTTCCCAACTTAAAAGGGTAAAAACTATCGGGTATAGATGGACAAAGTATATACTGAATAGAATAAGATTCTTAACTTTCGTTAGAATTAATTTTATGAATATTCTATATCGAATTAGCTGCTTAACAGGTGTTGTTTTTTTCATTACTCTGGTTGCCTCAAGGGGTCAATCCAGCATCACCATCACTCAAGCGCCCAGCGCAAGTTGCGACAGTGGGCAGTATGTGATTGGAATAAACACAACCGGCAGCTTTGATTCTGGGAATCTTTTTTTACTTGAGCTTTCTGAATATGGCGGAAGCTTTACCAACGCGATAGTCATAGACACCTTGGCCGCCACTGGGGGTGGGAACTTGTTTTTTCAAGGAACCTTCCCAGCACTCTTTACAGGGAATTATCGGTTGAGGGTAAGATCGAGCAGTCCTATTGAGTTTAGTGCCCCTGTAACAATGGCGGCTACTCAACTTGAGCACCCTCAAATACATGGCAGTAACTCTATTATGGTACTTGTGAATGCGGCTCCAAACCACGTTTATCAATGGTATCGCAGTGGCAGGCCGGTAGGGGCACCCAATTCATCGGTTATTAACTCAGGAATTTTTGGACGTTATTTCGTTCAAGCCAGCCTACCTGGATGCCCGGGACGTAGTGTCTTCTCTAATGTTTTTGCACTTAACCCTTCGATAGATTCCTTATTTCTTGAATCGGCTTGCGTTGGAGAAACTCGACAGTGGTATGTAGGCCTGTCAGGCGGAAGGTTCGAGCCAGGAAATGTAATTGAAGTAGAACTGAGTGACTCAAATGGTCTGTTTGGTACAACCAATACCGTCGTTGGAAGGTCAGTTGGTGTCACTTATCCTAGTCGGATAGCCCTCACTTTTCCAGATTCTTTACTAGGTGGAACGGGGTATCGCTTGCGACTGAAAGCATCCAATCCTGCTTACCTTAGCCCACCAACGCCCGCCTTTACATTACGAGCTCGGCCCTCAAAACCGATTGTTCAAAGATGGGGCGACACCCTTTTCACTTCTTCTGCTGTAAGCTACCAGTGGAAAAGCATAGCCAACAACTTTCTCCCTAATGCCAAAGATTCTTTTTTTCTCCCCCAAATAGAAGGGCATTATTTCGTTACTATTCAAGATAGTTTCTGCACTTCCCTTCCTTCCGATACAGTAGCCTTTTTCTTCACCAACACCCAAGAACCCCAGCTTGCATGGCAAATTGGCCCAAACCCGGCCAATGAAGCTCTAAGAATTATGGCTGATGCTACCATTGAAATAAATAACCTCCAATTGCTGGAGGTGTCCGGTAAAAATCTAGCGATAGCCCCCAAACAGATTAACGCTAAGGTGTTGGAAATCTCAACTTCCTCCTTGCCCAACGGCATCTACTTCTTAAAAAGCGGAAACAAGACCTATAAATTCATGGTAAAACATTAACGCTATTCACTTTATGAAATCAATTTACGTTTTCTTGATCTTACTTGTCGGGATTGTTATCGGTCAGCACAAGCCAACTCAAGCGCAAAGTTTCCGGATATTGAGTCATCCGAATTACCCGGTGTTTCATAACTACAACATCACCTTTGAGTCAGGGAAGTATTACTTCTGTTCTTTAGCGCAAGACCTTTCGCAACCCAACTTCGTGATTTACCCTCAACCCTTTATCAGTCAGGTAAGTGAGAATGACACCATGATGCGCTTAGTGCCATTGGAGTTTGGATTAGGCGTAACTGCTTGGAATGGGCGTCCCTATATTTATAAAAAAGGATTTTCTCCAAGTAGAAAGGGGATGCGTATCACCTTAGCGCCTCTCGATAGCCAACTCAATTTAATGAGTGACTCCATCGTGCTAGACTCTATTCTTACAAATGGTTGGAATTTTAAAATGAAGTCAAGGGTAGCCAACAACCGATGGCTTTACAGCTATTCTTCCCATGATACTACGTATTCATGTCCGATCCCGGCCATGTTGGTGTATAATTTTCAGACCGGCTCCATGAAGCATCGCCTCTTCCAAGCAACCAAGTCAATCGATTATCCTAGCCGTGATTTTCATCAGGGCAACCCGGCAATTTTTCCGCACGATAGCGGGTATTATGTAGCGTTTGACACCAGTTTCTTAACCACTTCTAACTTCGATGACATCGCTACTGCAACATCATTCTTAGACCTTGATCCAAACTTAAATACCAGAAGTAATCGCCTGTTGAATTATCCCTTTGCAGGCCCTGGTTTGAACACTGGATTGAAATCGGTTCGAGATTTCTTTCCGCTTGGAAGCCAAAAACTATTTGTTGGGATCGTAAATCGGTATTTCAACAATACCAATTATCAATCTTACACCAACGATGTTGGCATTATGCGTTATGATTCGAACTGGAACGTTATAGATACACTTCGAATCGTTCGTCCAGGGGGAGTCTCATTAAATCCGAGCCTAGAAAATGCCGCTTGTTGGTGCAATGGAAGTTTATTTACCGTATCGAATCTAAGCTTGGATAGCAATTCGTCACAGTTTGGATCCAGTGCAAATATTACCGGACTCATGCTTGCAAAAATTGACACGCCGCTCCAGCGCCGGTGGACACGAACCTTGTTTTTTCCTTCCAGCTTTCTCAATGCTGAAATGGTAAATTGTGTCAATGGGAAAATTCAAGTTGCGGGAAACTATTATAATAGCACAAGCTTCCAATCAGGTTATTTTTTATTAGAAATGGACACCCACGGCAACTATCTGCCATTGGAAAGTTCAGACATTGCAAAGTCTGCAATAGGAGCACCCTATCCAAACCCGTTTAATCAAGAAATTAACTTACCGGAAACTGA
>JAIXUI010000160.1 GCA_027484125.1 Bacteroidota bacterium
ACATTACTGCCTAGCTGCCCTCTGTACCAACCATTGTAGCACGTGTGTAGCCCTGGGCGTAAGGGCCATGATGACTTGACGTCATCCCCTCCTTCCTTCTGCTTGCGCAGGCAGTCTTGTTAGAGTTCCCAGCTTAACCTGTTGGCAACTAACAATAGGGGTTGCGCTCGTTGCGGGACTTAACCCAACACCTCACGGCACGAGCTGACGACAGCCATGCAGCACCTTGAAAATTGTCCCGAAGGAATATAACATCTCTGTTATAGTCAATTCCCATTTAAGCCCAGGTAAGGTTCCTCGCGTATCATCGAATTAAACCACATGCTCCTCCGCTTGTGCGGGCCCCCGTCAATTCCTTTGAGTTTCATCCTTGCGGACGTACTCCCCAGGTGGATAACTTATCGGTTTCCCTTAGCCACTGACTGTGTATCGCCAACAGCAAGTTATCAACGTTTACAGTGTGGACTACCAGGGTATCTAATCCTGTTTGATCCCCACACTTTCGTGCCTCAGCGTCAGTATAAGCTTAGTGAGCTGCCTACGCAATCGGTGTTCTGTGTCATCTCTATGCATTTCACCGCTACATGACACATTCCGCCCACCTCAACTTAACTCAAGTTCTACAGTATCTATGGCAATTTGACCGTTGAGCGGCCAACTTTCACCACTGACTTATAAAACCGCCTACGCACCCTTTAAACCCAATAAATCCGGACAACGCTCGGATCCTACGTATTACCGCGGCTGCTGGCACGTAGTTAGCCGATCCTTATTCTTACGGTACCGTCATACTCTGATCCCGTCAAAGCTGTTCTTCCCGTACAAAAGCAGTTTACAACCCAGAGGGCCTTCCTCCTGCACGCGGCATGGCTGGGTCAGACTTCCGTCCATTGCCCAATATTCCCTACTGCTGCCTCCCGTAGGAGTCTGGTCCGTGTCTCAGTACCAGTGTGGGGGATCATCCTCTCAGACCCCCTAGCCATCGTCGCCTTGGTGGGCCGTTACCCCGCCAACTAGCTAATGGCACGCATGCCCATCTATAACCTCCTAAGATTTAATGGCTCAACCATGCAGTTGTACCATCTTATGCGGTGTTAATCCCACTTTCGCAGGGCTATCCCCCTGTTATAGCCAGGTTGCATACGCGTTACGCACCCGTGCGCCACTCTCATATCCATTGCTGAATATTTACCGTTCGACTTGCATGTATTAGGCCTGCCGCTAGCGTTCATCCTGAGCCAGGATCAAACTCTCCATTGTAGTATTTTATCCTGTTATTTTTTCTTGCTTTCAACTTACCTTCTTCGACAGATATCACTATCCGCCGGTGCTTGCATCATGTCAAGGAACGAAATTCTCCGCGTTTTGCCAACCGGCTCTTGCGAAGCGGCTGCAAAGGTAAGAGAACTTTTAGCGAAACAAAACAAATTGTGAAATTTATTTTGTTTGTACCCAGGGCGGGAATTGAACCCGCACGACCTCATCGGTCACGGGATTTTAAGTCCCGCGTGTCTACCGGTTTCACCACCTGGGCGCACTGAGCGGGAAACGAGACTCGAACTCGCGACCCCAACCTTGGCAAGGTTGTGCTCTACCAACTGAGCTATTCCCGCATTTTTTTCGCTGTTTCTAAGAACTACCCCGCTGAACGGGAGAGCAAAGGTAGAGCTAATTTTAAAAATTCAAGTACCCCTCCAAAAATTTTTTCAAAAAAGTTACTGCTAACTTAGCGCCCCAGATGAAAGACGTTCATATACTGTCTATTGTAATCCCAGCCTATAATGAGGGGCCCACAATCCTTCATATCTTAGAGAAGGTTAAAGCGGTTAATCTAACTAAAGGTGTGGCTAAAGAGCTTATCATTGTTAACGACTGCTCTATGGATGATACCGAGGTTCATATTCTCAACTTTATTAATAGTAATCCGGATTTGAACCCTAAGTATTTCAAGCATGAAATGAATCAAGGCAAAGGAGCTGCTTTAAGAACGGGTATTCAGCAAGCAACCGGAGATTTTGTGATAATTCAAGATGCTGACCTTGAATATGATCCTCATGAGTTTAACTTACTACTCTCCCCCATTATAAATGGCCATGCAGATGTAGTGTATGGTTCAAGATTTATGGGTGGAAGACCACACCGTATACTTTTCTTCTGGCATACCATCGGGAACAAGTTTCTGACGTTCCTCTCAAATGCATTCACTAATTTGAATCTTACTGACATGGAGACTTGTTATAAAATGTTCAGAAGAGAGATCATCCAGAAGATTCAACTGCACGAGAATAGGTTTGGCTTTGAGCCGGAGGTTACAGCCAAGATTGCTAAGATTCCAGGTATAAGAATCTATGAAGTTGGCATCTCTTATTTCGGAAGAACTTACGCAGAAGGAAAAAAGATAAACTGGAAAGACGGCTTCAGGGCTATATACTGCATCTTGAAGTATAACCTATTTTAGTCATGACAAATTCTGGTGGGCTGGTTTTGGCTTTGCGTTACCTTCTGCCATTATTGGCCCTAGTCACCTTGGTGTTCGGTTTATTTACTGACAGCATGGATGTTGATGCTACCCAATATGCATTAATGTCAAAAGAGCTACTAGAATCTGATAACTGGTTGCACTTTTACTGTAGAGGCGTACCCTACCTCGATAAGCCACCCCTAATTTTCTGGTCCACGGCACTCTCTTATAAAATTTTCGGGGTTACTAATTGGGCTTATAAGTTGCCCTCCTTACTGGTAATGCTTTTGGGGACATATGGCCTTTATCGAGCTTCAAAGATTTGGTATAACCAGAGAACTGCGGAGATTTCTGCCACTGTATTTACTTTTTCTTTTTGGTTCATTATGATTGCTCAGGATGTAAAAACTGACAATCTGCTTATAGGATTTAGTTGTCTTAGTTTCTGGAGCATTTCAGAATGGCTGAATGCACGAAGCCTAAAATGGATACTACTTACAGCTGTTTTCCAAGCGTTTGCATTAATGGCCAAAGGGCCCATTGCAACGGTATCTTTATTTTCAGGAATAGGCCTACATCTAATGATTAAAAAGGATTGGAAGAAAATTCTTGACTGGCATTGGTTATTGCTTATCGCTACAATTGTTTTGCTTTTGGCCCCTATGACTTTCGGCCTTTACACTCAATACGGCAAGGAGGGAGTGCTATTTTTTTATTGGACACAGAGTTTTGGGAGAATAACCGGAGCTAGTAGCTGGTCTAATGAGCTTGGACCAGACTTTTTCATACATACTACGCTTTGGGCATTTTTACCATGGACGCCAATTGCCGTAATCGCACTCCTCAAAAGTTTATCCGTTTTTTTCTCCACTGAAAAGCGAAGCCGTCAGTCTGAATGGCTAACAGTTGGTAGTTTCCTTTTACCCTTTATTGCCCTTAGTACCTCTAGGTTTAAATTGCCTCATTATATCTTTATTACTTACCCCTATCTGAGTATAATCACTGCCATTTACCTTGATAAAATCATTAAACACCGTTTAAAAATGAGTCGACTTTGGTCTCTATGGAGTGTAGTTATCTTAGTGGTAGTTGCACTTTTAGTAACGGTTATCTTAACAGTCGTTTTTCCATGTAAAAACTATCTACTTTTCACGCTGCTTTCCGGGCTTCTCTTTATCGGTATTATTTCCCTTTATCATTCTGGAAGTAATTCAACAATAAAGTGGGTGATGGTACCGGCGCTAGCCATTACGATTCTTGGCTTGACTCTGAACTTTCACTTCTACCCCAATCTTCTTGACTTTCAGTCGGGAAGTGTAGCAGGCAGATGGATAAAAGAGCACTGCCAGCCGGATCATTCAGTATTTGGATACAGGCTGTTTGGCTATTCTTTAGACTTATATGCCAATAGAAGAGTGGAGCAGATTGAAGACATTAAGCCAGTTATCAAGGATTTGAAGTTAAATAAGCGAGTATTCCTTCTTCTTAAAAATGAAGACTTTGAGATTCTAAGAAATCAAGGAATCAACCTCAATATTCAAACTAACTTTCCATCTTTTCACATCAGCTTGTTAACGCCAGATTTTTTGAACCCTACGACTCGTTCTAAAGCTTTAGAAACTATCTATATGGCTGAAGTTTCATTAACCAACATTAAACCATGATCAAATTCATCAAGCACAAATACCTGTTAGTTTGGCTAGGTCTAATTTTAATCATCTTGTTTCTCAACAATAGCAACACTTCGTTTTGGGATCAGGACGAGGCTGCTTATGCTGGATTCGCTTTAAGGATGAATGAAACCGGCAATTATCTTGTACCTGATTTTACTTGGAGCGAACCACATCGCAAAACTCCTTTCCACTTTTGGAGCATTGCAGGCAGCTATCAATTATTTGGTGCTAATGAGTTTGCTACTCGAATTCCGAGTATCCTCGCCATTTTAGGAAGTCTTTTTTCGCTCTATTTCTTAGGAAAAAAGACGTTCGGAAGAGATATAGCTATGTTGGCAGCCTTAATTATGGGAACCAGCTTATTACCCAGTTTAGGAAAAGTATCAGTAACGGATGCAACATTGCTCATGTTTGAAACCATTGCCTTTCTGGCTGTTTGGGCTTACATCCAAACTGGAAAATGGACATCGTTACTGTGGCTGTTTTTAACAATTGCTGGTGGAACTTTAGTTAAAGGCCCACCGATTCTTATCGTAACTGGCGGGAGTTTGGCCTTAATGGTGTTTTTCGGCCCAAATAGAGTTCGCGCTTTCACCGCAGGAATCGTGACGATATTTGGAATTATGCCATTATTGGTTTGGGGTAGAATTGCTTGGTTATCAGACGGCGGAACCTTTATAAGCTGGTTGATTGATTGGTACATCCTAAAAAGAACTTCGGGAACTGTTTTTGGTCAGACTGGCCCTCCTGGATATTACTTACTTGTTTTTTTATTAGCATTTTTACCATGGCTTCCTATGTTTGTCCATGCACTTAGGGAATATTTTAAAAATCTATTTTCCAAGGAAAAGAGAAGCAATTTTGATTTGTTTCTATTCTTTTGGTTTAGTTGCGGATGGTTCTTTTATGAAATAGTACCCAGCAAACTTCCAGCTTATGCGATTGCCGCTTATCCTGCACTAGCTTTATTGATGGCAAAATCTATTTTAAGTTTAAATGAAGATCATATAAATACTAACAAATGGATTAAAGGAGGATGGTGGTTGCAAGTTATATTCATTGTAGCCATCAGTGCTGGATTAATTTTCGGGCTCGCACCCATTCTAAATGAGGAAGGGAAATGGATTTGCTATTTGATTGCTCTATTTCTATTCACATTTAGCATGAGTCAGCGATTGGCAATCAAAGGTTCCTGGGGCAAGCAGGGCTGGATTTTTTTCCCTGCTTTCGGCCTTGGTTTTCTGCTACTTGTATGGGGGCTTTTAATTCCTTCATTTGAGTTTGAGCGTTCTGCAACCAAACGACTTGCGAATGAATTAAAGACTTTAGGCGCACAAGAAGTAGTTATCACGCAAGATTTCGACTTACCCAGCTTGCCATTTTATTTGGAACAAAATAAAATACCTTACACAATTCAAGAGACTCCTGAATTGTGGTCCTCAGCGTTCAGCTCAAACAAAAAACGACATTTTGTTTTTTCTGAAGACAAGCTCAAGCAGTTTATTGAAAAAGTTCCTCAACAAAAGCGCCCCTCCGTTCTAGCAATTAAAGGATGGGTTTCCGACCAAGGCAAAACCATGGATTACTTGATAATCACGAATTAATCTGGTCTTCCTATTGCAAAAACAGAAGGATTTATCAGCATGGTTTTGACTTGATTATCCTTGCTGTAAAGCCTAATCATACCATTAAACTCAATTCTTTGGGTTAATTTCCCATTTCTATCCTTTTCTCCAGAAGATTGTTTAGAAATAACAAATCTTGAGTCTTGTGGTTGCGCACTTAAATCTGAACTAAACTCCTTGCCAAATTTGTCCCGATAAATCAGTTTTACTTCACCTAATCTTAAAAGAGGATTCACTGGCGGAGGTGGAATTTGTCGGAAATTGAAATTTGCACGACACATGTTAACTCCTGGTGTGGCAATATTCTTCCTTACTGTTTTGGCACAGCCTCCCATTGTATCTATAACTTGCATGGTTACGGTGTAAACACCAGGTTGTTGATAACTATAGGTAACAATATTACCGGAAGCTTGAAGTTGACCTCCATCACCAAAGTTCCAAAGTACAAATGCCCTATTTGAAGCTAATGGCTGATTATTGTGGAGAGGTTGAAATTGAAATGCAGCACTAGCACCAAAAGAACTGGCAGAAAAGTCATATTGACAAAGCGAATCCTCAGGATGGGTATTTATTGTATTAAGTATAGTGCTGGAGCAACCCGTTGAAAAGTTAACTTTAAGACGAACGGTGTAATTACCATAACCAGAATATTGATGACTTGGAGCAGAATGACTCGATGTAGTGCCATCTCCAAAATCCCATTCGTAGTTAATCGGTGCTCCATAACCACTTACTTGTGATTGAAAATCTACTTTTACTGATGGTGTAGATTGACTAGTGAGAGCCACAAAATTTCTTTCACCAATGAAAAAGGCTGAATCTGAGTTAAAATCTTCAGGATTAATTCCACGACGCTGATTTCGAATTTGAATTTCAAAGCGTTCACCTGAAACTTGATCTTCAAGATTTCCACTAAAAATCATGACATTCAAAGAATCTGACAAGGTGGAAGTATACATGTATTTATCGTCTTTACCTGCCATAATCTGGAACTTTTGTCCATCTAACTCTGCGTCTAATAGATAGATTGATTTCCCTTGAAAAGACTGTGGAATTTCTTTAGAGCAAGCAGTTAGAGCAAGAAAGGCAAGAAAGAACAATCGGTTCACCAGAGTTTCCATCTTCCTGATAGTTTAAGCTGTGAAAAATCTTGAATAGGATCCAAAGTTGAGGAATGCCAATTTCTTCGCTGTCCAATCCAGTAAATTCCAAAATTAAGTTGACTATTCCACGCAAATTCATAGCCCAGTTGAACAGAGAAAGAATTATAAAGATTAGAATTTCCGCCCCATTCTTGAGTAGTAATTTTTTGTGATTGCTCGAAATTTGAAACCCTAGTATGACTTACTTCGTTAAGCCCATAAATTGGAGTATGCCAGTTAAAACCAGCTGAAATTGCATGAGAGCGATGGAGTTGAATTAACAAACCAATATGTGCAATTCCCTCAAGCATCCACAAAGGCTTAAGCTCATATTGACTTCTCCGAAAACCAAAGTCAAAGATTGTACTATCCCAGGTCAATGATTGATCGAGTTGGTGCTGAGATTGAGCACTTAAACCAATGATAAGACTTGTAGAACGTCCAAGGTATTGGGTTCTTCTCAAACCTAATCCAAAAGCTGAAGAAATAGGTGCCTGTATAAACACTTCCAAATCCGTCCTTGATTTTTTCTTAATCGCATCGGTAGTTAAATTTTTACTCTTCTTTCCTATCGAATCAAGAAGCTGCTTATTGAATTCGGGGCCTAAAACTGCTTCTTCTGAGAGAAGACGTGCTGGTAGTTGATTCAAGATGGCAATTGCCTGAAATTCAATATAGTTTTGAGCGGAATTTTGAATAGAATCTGGCAACTCAGTCATGAGCTTCTGTTCATTCAGTCTTCCTACTTCCTGCCCTCTCACTGTATTGTTTTTAGTTCTGGATAGGCGTTTTCCAGAGAACTTGGAACGCAATCCGAAATTGGAGGCACGAGCTACACCAGTTGGTTGATTGTCCTGATCATGCTTTCTGTTAATGTTGTCATTGTCAGCAGAAGCATTAACCTTGTTGGTGAAAGCTTTAGTGGCAACTCTATTGGAATCAGACTGATTAGGAATGGGTGAAACAGAAGTTAGAGCAGCTGAGCGCCCATCCGACAGTTTATCTGCTTTTGAACCAACGCCAAGCTCAGTATGCTGTTGAATTCTTGAAGAATCAGAAAGATTAGACCAATTCCAAGCACCCCATGCCAACAAAAGCAAGAGTGTGCCAAAAGAAAACCAGCGGAAGAGTAGGATCCTTCTTTTCTTCTTCTCTTCTGCCTCTAACAAAGCCTGAGCTTTTAGCCAATAAGCTTCCTGATAACTAAGGTCTGCTTCCTCTAGCTTTCTTTTAAAAAAATCATCGATGGGCTCTTTTTCCATCATAGTATTATAGACTTTACGGCTGAAAAAACGCCTTTCAGCATTTCTTTAAGTTTTGTTCTGGCAAAGTTGACATGCCATTTAGAGGTTCCCTCGCTAATGCTAAGTTTCTCAGCAATTTCTTTATGCGAGTATCCGTCAATTGCAAACAGATTAAATACAGAACGCGTGACATTCGGCAACTGTCCGACTAGCTTCAAAATTGACTCTGCATCAAGCTTTCGATCGGCTTCGTTAACATCTGCAACATTAAACTCTGCAGTAGTTAAATCACCGGTATGTATCATCTCTTTGTACTTCTTATTTTTTCTAAACTCATCGATAACGGAGTTAACAGTGATTCTTTTAATCCAAGCTTCAAATGGAACTTCCTCGTTATACTTGTCAAGGTTATTAATAACCTTAAGAAAAGCAATATTGAGTAAATCAACAGCATCATCTTTACAATCTGCATAGCGATAACAAACTAACATCATGGGTCTGAAACACCGCTCATAGAGCAGCTTCTGCGAACGACGATCTCCGTCTTTGCAGGACTTCAGAAATTCATGAGTTACTTTCATGTAGTTTGCTATGGATAGCTAAGACAACTTAAAGCTACCTTATTCACGCGAAAACATCCCAATTGGTTGGGTTATGATTAAAAAATCACTTAAAGAGGCAGGGAAAATCCTGAGGGTCGATTCTTATAATCAACACGTAAGGCCAAGTAGAAATCGTTGGGTAGGCTAAATAATTGCATTAACATTAAGCCATGAAATTAGATGCATGGCAATTTCGCTGGATGATGAATTTGTACCCACCGCTAATGCTAAATGGAGTTAGGATTATCCGTTTAAGCAGTGACTACCGACAGATGACTGTAAGGGTAAGGCCGGGTTTACTCAATAGGAATCTACAAGGGAGCATATTTGGCGGCTCCTTGTTTAGCGCATTCGACCCTTACTATCCGGTAATGCTATGGCAAATTTTGGCCAGAGAAGGAATTGCTACCCAGGCTTGGCTTAGAGCAGCTGAAATAAATTACCTATTTCCGGCGAGGTCAAGAATGACCATCTTGTTCAAATGGACGGAAGAAGAAATAAACGAAGCAAAACTTCAGCTCATGAAAACCGGGAAATACAAAGGTTGGCATTTTGCAGAAGCGAAAAACAGCGAAAATAAAGTTTGCGCAACCTGTCGACTACTGGTTATTTTAAAAACTAAAGGCCTTACAGATGATTCGCCAGGCTTTTAATAGTTACTTGAAAAGCTCTGCAATTGCACCTCGTACGATGTTATATATATCATCTACACTTGAGTTATAACCTGGAAATACATCTATATCATAATGACGTTTGATTTCAAGTAGCATCAATAACGCAAAGAAAAGTACAGCAATAGTGTATCCAAATTTTATAAGCAACTTAAATCTTCCATAATAATTCTTGAGATTCCCCTCAATATGTTTAACTCGTTCATCAACTCCAGCTTGAAAAGAGAACTCTCCATAGATTCTAATTAATTCAGCTAATTCTTTATTTAGGTGATTAGATTTAAACTTCTCTGCGTCTTTGTCACATTCCTCCCAATTATATCGTTTAAAATAACGGGACGCAATTTCTTCCGGGCCAAGTACACGATTTTTGCCGGACTCAAACTCACGATTAGTCATCCTTTGCGTTCTTATCGGACTCTGGAACAACTACGAAAAGGTCTTCATCTTCCCTTTTCATCCTATACTTTTCGCGAGCAAATTTTTCTTTAGACGCTGCATCAGCCATTAATTCATTCATTTGAGCTTTCAGCTTTGTTGTTTGCTCTTTATAGTAAATTGCTGTCTCCTTTAAAGATTTAAGCTTTTGGTAATCACTCCACTGATCGATAAGATCATTGCGGTCAACAAAAATGAGCCATAGGATAAAAACCAAGCTTATCCAGAAATACTTATTTCTTTTAACCGCAATGAACTTTTCTTTCATAGAACGAGAAATTACTTCAAAAAACGAAGATTTTGACCTAAAAATCGTGCTGAGTCGCCAAGTTCTTCTTCAATTCGAAGCAACTGATTGTATTTCGCGATCCTATCTGAACGAGAGGCACTACCAGTTTTAATTTGACCTGTTCCTAAAGCAACTGCTAAATCAGCGATAGTAGAATCTTCGGTTTCACCTGAACGATGGCTCATCACAGAGGTATATCCTGCATGCTGCGCCATTGTAACCGCTGTAATAGTTTCAGTTAAAGTTCCTATTTGGTTTACTTTAACTAAAATAGAATTAGCAACTCCTTTATCAATTCCATCTTTTAATCTTGATGGATTGGTAACAAACAAGTCGTCACCTACTAGTTGAACCTTATGTCCAATGGCCTCGGTCAGCTTCTTCCATCCGGCCCAATCATCCTCTGAAAGTCCGTCTTCGATGCTTAAAATGGGATATTTATTTACCCAATCAACCCAATAATTGACCATCTCTTCTGAAGTAAGCTTCTTTCCACTTGACTTTTTGAAGGTATAAAGACCCGTTTTTTCATCATAAAGCTCGGTATTAGCTGCATCCATGGCAATGAATACATCTACACCCGCTTTGTAACCAGCAGATTCTATCGCAGTGATTACTGTTTCTATGGCTTCCTCATTCGACTGAATGTTGGGTGCAAATCCACCTTCATCTCCAACATTGGTAGAGAGGCCCTTTTTCTTGAGAACATTTTTGAGATGATGAAAAATTTCCGTCCCCATGCGTAATGATTCCGAAAAAGATTCAGCACCTACCGGCATTACCATAAACTCCTGGAAATCAATTGCATTATCGGCATGAGCTCCTCCATTCAAGATGTTCATCATTGGAATGGGTAATAGGTTAGCATTTACGCCACCCACATAACGATAAAGCGGCATACCAGAAGATGCAGCGGCGGCTTTAGCAGCAGCCAAAGAAACGCCCAAGATAGCATTAGCTCCAATGTTACCCTTATTTGAGGTTCCATCAATTTCAATCATCAGGCCATCCAAGCCAGACTGATCATAAAGGTTCATCCCAACTAATTCATCGGCAAGATGCTTATTAATATTCTCTACCGCTTTTAAAACGCCTTTACCCATGTAACGCTTTTTATCGCCATCACGAAGTTCAACTGCTTCGTGCATACCTGTTGAAGCGCCTGAAGGAACAGCTGCACGGCCTACATGACCCGTGCTAGAGAAAACATCTACTTCTACCGTTGGATTGCCGCGGGAGTCTAAAATTTGACGGGCAAACACAGATTGAATTATTGCCATTGAAGATTTTTATTTAGGCTAGCAAGTTAGCAAATTGATTAAACAGATAGCGTGAATCATGTGGACCAGGAGATGCTTCCGGGTGATATTGTACTGAAAAGAATGGAGTCTCCAGATAACGCAATCCTTCTATTGTAGCATCATTAAGATTTACATGGGTTACTATAGCATGTGGATTCCTAGAAATTGAATCAGCCTCAATGGTAAATCCATGATTCTGAGAAGTTATTTCACAAAGTCCAGTTTCAAGATTCTTGACAGGATGATTAATGCCACGGTGTCCATGATGCATCTTTATCGTAGTCAAACCTTGTGCGAGTGCCATCAATTGATGTCCTAAACAAATACCCATTACAGGTATATTCAAAGACAGCAATTCTTTAAGATTAGCAACATGATTAGGCATCGCGGCAGGATCACCAGGACCATTAGACAATAAAACGCCAACGGCTCCCCACTCTTGAATCTGACTTGCAGAAGTATTATGCGGAAAAACACGAAGGTGAAGATCAGCTTGAACTAAGCAATCAAGGATCGAACGTTTAACTCCGTAGTCAATTACAGCTACTTTTCGATTTGAAGAATCTCCTAACTCATAGACAGATTGGGTTGAAACTTGACTACTGAGTTCTAAACCTTCCATCGATGGAGCTTCTTTCAAAATAACTTGAAGCTTATTAATAGCTACAACCTCTGAAGATATAACTCCATTCATTGCTCCATGAGTTCTTAAATGACGAACCAAGGCACGGGTATCTACGTTAGTAATGGCAACCAATGATTCATTTACAAGAAAATCCTGTAACTGTTCATCTGCCAAAGTTCTAGAACCAATTAGCTGGAAATTTCTGCAGATGAGGCCATTAATCTGAACTTTTCCAGACTCATTCTCAGCCTGCTTGACGCCATAATTTCCTATATGTACGTGGGCAGTTACCATTAATTGGCCTTTGTAGGAAGGATCGGTAAAAATTTCTTGATAACCCGTTACGCCTGTATTAAAACAGAGTTCACCTACAGCAGTTCCAATTTTTCCGGCTGAAAAGCCATGAAATACAGTACCGTCTTCTAATAAAAGTACTGCGGGGACTTTTTCCAAAAAACTCATATTCTTAAAAATAAAAAAGGGAGACATTGCTGTCTCCCTTCTTTTTATTCTGCTGACTCTTGACTTTCAGAAGTTGCTTTTTTACGGCTTCTTCTAGTTGTTTTGGCCTTTTTAGTAGGTTCTGCAGAGAGCAGAAGCTCATTGAAATCAACCAATTCAATCATACAAGTTTCTGCGGCATCACCTAAACGGAATCCGGTACGAATGATGCGCGTGTAGCCTCCGGGACGATTGGCGATACGATTCGCAACTTCTCCGAAAAGTTCTTTCACAGCCTCTTTATCTTGGAGGTAGCTGAACACCATTCTACGAGAGTGAGTGGTATCACTTTTTGCTCTGGTGATGATAGGCTCCACATAACGGCGAAGCGCTTTCGCCTTAGCCACTGTAGTCTCAATTCTTTTATGAATAATGAGGGAAGTAGCCATATTGGACATTAAAGCAGCACGATGTGAATGCGTTCTGCCGAGGTGATTATCTGTTTTACCGTGTCTCATGATTAATCTTCGTCAAGTTTGTATTTGGACACATCCATACCAAAGGTCAAGCCTTTTTCGCGTACTAACTCCTCAAGCTCTGTAAGAGACTTCTTACCAAAGTTTCTGAATTTCAAGAGATCGGCGATGTCATACTTAACTAAATCAGCAAGAGTTTTGATTTCAGCTGCTTTTAAGCAGTTAAATGCTCTTACGGAAAGGTCAAGATCAGCGAGAGGGGTTTTGAGCACCTTGCGCATCATCAAATAAGTTTCATCAACTTCAGCAGCCAATTCTTTTGGCTTAGACTCAAGTGTAATGGACTCATCAGAAAAGAGCATGAAGTGTTGAATGAGGATTTTCGCAGCCTCTTTCAACGCATCTTCAGGGTGGATGGATCCGTCAGTTTTAATTTCAAGAATTAACTTCTCGTAGTCGGTTTTTTGTTCTACACGCGTATTTTCAATGGTGTATTTCACATTCTTGATAGGCGTGTAAATAGAGTCGATTGGAATTGTACCTAGAACACCATCATTTTGATTGTGCTCATCAGCAGCCACATAGCCACGACCTTTTTCAACCGTAAGTTCCATTTCAATTTCAACGTTACTATCCATTCTGCAAATGGTTTGCTCAGGATTTAGAATCATGAAATTGGAAGAAAATCGCTCGATATCACCAGCTGTAAAAACTTCTTGTCCTTTTACAGTTATGTAGATTTTTTCATGATCAGAAACATCGAACTTCTTTTTAAGACGTACTTGCTTCAGATTGAGAATAATTTCTACCATATCCTCGATTACTCCAGGAATTGAAGAGAACTCATGTTCCACTTTAGGAATACGTACAGAAGTAATCGCATAACCTTCCAGAGATGAAAGTAAGATTCTTCTTAGGCTGTTACCTATAGTAACGCCAAAACCGGGTTCTAGCGGTCTGAATTCGAAAGTGCCTTCAAAGTCGTTAGCTTTTTGCATTACAACTTTATCGGGCTTTTGAAAGCTGAGAATTGCCATATTGGTGGGTTTAACCCGGATTATTTCGAATAAAGTTCAACGATGAGTTGCTCTTTGATGTTCTCAGGTATCTGATCACGTTGTGGATAGTCTAAGAACTTGCCACTTAATGATTGAGCATCAAATTCAATCCAATTAAACTTGCTAGATCTTCCTTTTACAGATTCTACAATAGCTTCAAGCGTTCTGGACTTTTCACGAACTGCAACAACGTCACCAGGACGTAGTGAGTAAGAAGGTATGTTCACTAACTCACCGTTTACAGTAATATGACGATGAGAAACCAACTGACGTGCACCGCTTCTAGTAGGAGAAATCCCCATACGATAAACGGTATTATCAAGACGAGCCTCTAAAAACTTAAGTAAGTTTTCACCGGTACGACCTTTTTTGTGAGATGCCTTTTCGAATGTACGAGCGAACTGACGCTCTAATACACCGTAAGTATATTTAGCCTTTTGCTTTTCCATTAACTGGACAGCATATTCAGACTTTTTATTGTTACGCTTGGTAGGACCATGCTGCCCAGGACTGTAATTCTTACGAGAAAGTACTTTATCTGGACCAAAGATGGCTTCTTTGAATTTACGCGCAATTTTGGAACGGGGGCCTGTATATCTTGCCATTTTCTAATTCCCTTAATTAAATTCTTCTTCTTTTTGGCGGGCGGCAACCGTTGTGAGGCATTGGAGTTACATCAATGATTTGTGTAACTTCAATACCAGCACCAAAAACAGTACGAATCGCGGACTCGCGTCCTGCACCCGGACCTTTAACATAAACAACAGCTTTGCGCATTCCTGCATCATAAGCAACTTTTGCACAATCATTCGCAGCTACTTGTGCAGCGTATGGGGTATTCTTTTTTGAACCACGGAAGCCTGCTTTACCAGCAGAACCCCATGAGATAACCTGTCCATCACTGTTAGTAATAGAAATGATGATGTTGTTGAAGGTAGATTTGATATGAACCTCGCCAACAGCATCAACGCGGACAACGCGCTTTTTAACAACTTTAGTTGATTTTGCCATGTCGGATTATTTCGTTGCTTTTTTCTTGTTAGCGACTGTCTTGCGCTTACCTTTCCGTGTGCGGCTGTTGTTTTTAGTTCGCTGACCACGTACAGGAAGACCTTTACGATGGCGTAACCCGCGATAACAACCAATATCCATCAAACGTTTGATATTCAACTGAACTTCAGAACGTAGTTCTCCTTCAGTTTTGAACTCTTCCGCGATGATTCCACGAATTGCATTTAATTGATCATCATTCCACTCACTAACTTTAGTGTTGAAATCGATACCCGCTTTTGCCAATATATATTGAGCACGGGGACGGCCAATGCCGTAAACATAGGTGAGACCTATCTCACCTCTTTTGTTGCGTGGGAGGTCAACTCCAGCGATTCTTGCCATGGGTTATCCTTGTCTTTGCTTGAACTTAGGGTTCTTTTTGTTGATTACGTACAACTTACCCTTGCGGCGTACAACCTTACAGTCGACGCTGCGCTTTTTGATGGAGGCTCTAACTTTCATCTTTAGTATCTGTAACTGATTCTTCCTTTGGTTAGATCATATGGCGACATTTCTACAGCCACTTTATCACCAGGCAAAATTTTGATGTAATTCAGACGCATTTTGCCTGAAATATGAGCAATGATGATGTGCCCATTTTCGAGCTTTACTCTGAACATGGCATTGGAGAGTGCCTCCAATATGATTCCGTCTTGCTTGATGGATGACTGTTTCGCCATCTGTTATTGGGGTTTATTTTTAATTTCTTCAATCCATTGAAATGTTGACAAGACTTCAGCAGCGTTTTCACGCACGACCACAGTATGCTCGAAATGGGCCGATGGCTTATTATCACGTGTAGTAATGGTCCATCCATCGCGATGCATTTTTACATCTTTTGTTCCCATGTTAACCATAGGTTCAATTGCGAGGACCATTCCCGTTTTTAATAATACACCGGAACCTCTCTTTCCATAGTTGGGAACTTCGGGTTTTTCATGTAAGGAAGTACCTATACCATGACCCACCAACTCGCGCACCACACCGTATCCATGTTTTTGAGCATGCTGTTGAACAGCATTTCCTATATCACCTATACGGTTCCCAGCTACAGCCTGTTCTATTCCTTTGAATAGACTTTCTTTAGTTATACGAAGCAGGTTTAAAGTTTCTTGCTTAACCTCTCCTACAGGAAAAGTGTATGCAGAGTCACCATAATATCCCGCTATTTCTACACCGCAATCAACACTTATGATATCACCATCCTCTAAAATTACAGAGGATGGCATACCATGAACTACTTCTTGATTACGGGACAAGCATAAACTGCCTGGAAAACCGTTATAACCCTTGAAAGCCGGACGACCTCCGTGCGAACGAATGAAATCTTCCGCAATTTGATCTAATCTCAACAGACTTACACCGGGTGTGATGTGCCTGGCTACTTCAGCCAGAGTCTTAGCAACAAGCAAAGAACTTTCACGAATCCGTTGAATTTCTTCTTCGGAGCGAAGGTTGATCATATCAAATTTGTGCACCTACCGCGGAGCGGCCTCTGATACGACCAGTCTTCATTAAGCCATCATAATGTCTCATCAACAAATGGCTTTCTATTTGTTGAAGGGTATCTAAAACAACACCGACCATGATTAACAAGCTGGTACCGCCGTAGAATTGTGCGAATTGTGAGTTAATTCCTGCAATGATAGCAATTGCAGGCAAGATTGCAATGACTGCAAGGAAAACAGAACCAGGAAGTGTGATCTTCGATAGCACATCATCAAGATATTCTTCTGTTTTCTTACCAGGTTTTACGCCGGGTATGAATGCATTATTCTTCTTCAAGTCTTCAGACATCTGCCTGGAGTTAACAGACAAAGAGGTGTAGAAAAATGTGAAAATGATAATAAGAAGGGCCAGAATGATATTGTAAGTGATGCTGGTAAAATCCATGAATGCACTAGCAATACCTTGGCTGATATCACTATCTGGAAAGAACTGAGCTATCGTAGCCGGCAGGAACATAATTGCCTGAGCAAAAATGATGGGCATTACACCTGCAGCATTTACCTTAATTGGTATAAACTGACGAGTACCGCCATACACTTTGTTTCCTACTACCCTTTTTGCAACTTGAATAGGAATTCTTCGAGTACCTTGAACAAGTAAGATTACACCTGCAACTATCAATACCAAGAACATCAATTCAAGTAAGAAAGGGATTAATCCTCCTCCGCCTGTACCGGTTCTAAAATTAAATTCAGCTGAAAGTGCAACAGGTAGTCGAGCAATGATTCCTACCATGATGATTAGTGAAATACCATTTCCTAAACCCTTATCAGTAATCTTCTCGCCTAACCACATGATTAACATGGTACCAGCGGTTAATGTAACAACAGTAGAAAATATGAACGATAAGTCGAGACTATCTCCGGTTTTCAGGATGATGGCAGACCCATACTGGGCTTTAAGGTTAATTAAAAACCCGACAGCTTGAGCTACTGTTATAGCTATGGTTAGGTATCGAGTTACTTGATTCAGCTTATTCCTACCACTTTCACCTTCACGTTGGAGTTTTTGAATGGAAGGAACAACCATTCCAAGCAACTGAACAACAATAGAAGCGGAAATGTAAGGCATGATACCAAGCGCAAAGACAGATGCACGAGAAAATGCACCACCTGCAAACAGGTCAATTAGGCTAGACAAACCAGCACCAGTTCCCTGGGGAGTTATATTCTCAAGAACCACTGGATCAACACCGGGTAAAACCACATAGGATCCTAAACGATAAATGAGTAAAAGACCGAGGGTGAAGAGTATTCTACTCCTCAGTTCCTCGATCTTGAAAATATTCCGAACGGAATCGATGAATTTTTTCATTCAAACTCAGATTACCTCAGCAGTACCGCCGAGCGCTTCGATGGCTGATTTGGCAGAAGCACTGAATGCGTGAACTTTAACATTTAGCTTATGCTTCAGCTCGCCACGACCCAATACTTTAACAGGGTTTTTGAGGTTGGAAAGAATTCCATGCTCTTTAAGAAACTCAGGAGTAACATCGGTTACCTTATGAGTTTCTGCAAGTGTATTGAGAACATCGAGGTTTATCGCAGAATACTCAACACGGAATGGATTCTTAAAACCAAATTTTGGAACACGTAGTTTCAAAGGCATTTGACCTCCTTCAAAACCAGCTTTTTCTTTATATCCTGAGCGAGAACCAGCTCCTTTGTGACCGCGGGTAGAGGTACCACCACGACCAGAGCCTTGTCCACGACCAATACGCTTAGATTTCTTTACAGAACCTGAAGCAGGTTTAACATCATGTAAAAACATTATCCGATCTCCTCTACAGTTATAAGATGATTTAATTGATTGATCATACCTTGGATTTGAGGAGAAACTTCCTTCTCAACATAGGTATTAGGGCGAGTTAAGCCAAGTGCCTTAGCTGTACTCTTCTGATGGTGACTACGGTCAATTAGACTTTTCACCAAAGTGATTTTAACCTTTGCCATAATTAACCGTTGAAAACTTTGTTAAGGTTTACACTTCTTACTTCAGCAATTGCATGAGCATCGCGAAGTTTTGATAGAGCATCGAAAGTAGCTTTCACCACGTTGTGTGGGTTAGAAGACCCTTTAGATTTAGCTAATACGTCATGGATACCAGCACTTTCGAGCACAGCACGCATAGCTCCACCGGCTATAACACCTGTACCAGCTGCTGCGGGTTTGATTAATACTCTACCACCACCGAATTTACCTTCTTGATCGTGAGGAATAGTTCCTTTAAGTACTGGAACTTTGATCAACGATTTTTTTGCATCATCGATACCTTTAGCGATAGCTTCAGAAACTTCCTTGGCTTTACCGAGGCCATAGCCTACGATTCCATTTTCATCTCCTACTACTACGATAGCAGAGAAACTGAAGGTACGACCACCTTTAGTAACCTTTGCTACACGATTAACTGCAACCAGGCGATCTTTAAGATCTATATCACTGGCCTTAACTCTTTTTCCTTGAGTGGACATCTTTGTTGCTTAGAAATTTAAACCGCCTTCACGAGCTCCTTCAGCGAGAGCTTTAATACGACCATGATAGAGATAACCGTTTCGGTCAAAAACCACCTGAGTGACACCAGCTTCCAACGCTTTTTTTGCTAAAATCTGGCCTACTGACTTAGAAATATCAACTTTAGGACCTGTAGCTTCAAAACCTTTGTCTCTAGAAGATGCAGAAGCTAAAGTACGACCTGAATTATCATCAATAATTTGGGCGTAGATTTCTTTGTTACTTCTAAAAACACTTAAACGGGGACGTTCTGCAGAACCGTAAATCTTTTTACGAATACCGTGTTTAATACGGACTCTTCTTGCCTCTTTTGTCAATTTCATATTAGTTATTTTTTAGAGGCTGATTTACCGGCTTTACGTCTCAATACCTCACCAGCGAACTTAATACCTTTACCTTTGTATGGCTCAGGCTTGCGTAGAGAGCGAATTTTTGCTGCTACCATTCCTAAAAGTTCCTTGTCGGTACATTCAAGTTTAATGGTAGGATTCTTTCCTTTTAAAGTTTCGGTAGTAACCTTTACTTCATTGGGAAGTTGAAAAGCAATTTCGTGAGAATATCCAAGGGCTAATTCAAGAATTTGACCATTGGCATTGGCACGGTAACCAACCCCAACAAGTTCCTGAGTTGTAGAGTAGCCTGTGGTCACACCAATTACCATGTTGTTAATTAGCGTACGGCTAAGGCCATGTAAAGCACGAGCACGTTTTGTATCAGATTTAACAGCGACAGCTATCTGATTATCATCCACATTCACCGTCAGCTCCATGGAGATGGCTCTTGATAATTCTCCTTTGGGGCCTTTAACAGAGACCAGATTCTTTTCAGTAACCTGGATCTGTACACCGGCAGGGATTGGAATGGGAAGTTTTCCTATGCGGGACATGTTATTAATTAAGAGACGTAACACAAAACTTCACCCCCAACATTGAGAGTGCGGGCTTCTTTGTCTGTCATAACTCCTTTAGAAGTAGACATAATGGCGATGCCAAGACCATTAATTACACGAGGCATAGTATCAACCCCTGTGTATTTCCTTAAACCAGGGCGGCTAACGCGACGTAAAGAACGAATCGCATTTTGCTTAGTTACAGGATGATATTTCAAGGCAATTTTAATGACACCTTGAACGGTAGTGTCATCAAACCTGTAGTTAAGGATATAACCTTTATCAAAAAGAACTTTAGTAATTTCTTTTTTGATATTGGAAGCAGGGATCTCAACTACTTTATGACCAGCACTAATAGCGTTGCGAAGGCGGGTCAGATAATCTGCGATAGGATCAGTCATTGTCTTGAATTTTACCAGCTGGATTTAGTTACACCAGGAATTTTACCAGCAGAGGCCATTTCACGGAACGTTACACGAGAGATTCCAAACTGGCGCATATAACCGCGAGGGCGACCAGTGAGTTTACAACGATTATGCAAACGCACAGGAGATGCATTCTTTGGTAATTTCTGCAGACCGAGGTAATCACCAGCTGCTTTTAGATCAGCACGTTTTTTAGCGTAACGTGCTACTGTTTTTTGGCGTTTTAGCTCACGAGCTTTTACACTTTCCTTTGCCATGGGATTACTTAGTTTTGAAAGGCAAACCAAGCTCTTTTAAGAGCGCGAATGCTTCTTCGTCGGTTTTTGCAGATGTAACAAAGGTGATATCCATACCCTGAATTCGGTTCACTTTATCAATATTGATCTCAGGGAAAATGATTTGTTCAGTTACTCCCAATGTGTAGTTACCGCGGCCATCAAAACCTTTAGGATTGATGCCCTTAAAATCACGAACACGGGGGAGAGCAACTGCCACTAAACGATCAAGGAATTCATACATATTGGCTTTGCGCAAAGTTACGCGAACACCTATGGGCATGTTTTCCCTTAGTTTAAAGTTAGAAATAGCCTTTTTAGATTTAGTTGCTACTGCACGTTGTCCAGTGATGGAGGACATTTCGTTGATAGCGAATTCAATGAGTTTCTTATCAGAAACAGCATCGCCTAAACCTTGGTTAATACAGATTTTCTCGAGACGAGGCACCTGCATTGGGCTTTTATAGTTGAATGCCTTTTGCAAATTAGGCACAACTTCATTTTTGTATTTGTCTCTAAGACGTGTAGTTGTAGTTTCCATTACTTGATCACCTCTCCGGTTTTCTTGGCGTAACGAACGATTTTGTTATCCACTAGCTTACGACCCACGCGGGTAGCTTTCCCCCCAACTACGAGCATAAGCTTAGATAAATGAAGGGGAGCTTCCTTCTTAATAATACCACCCTGGGTGTTGTTGGCAGTTGGTTTTTGGTGTTTAGTAACCAAGTTAACGCCTTCAACGAGGGCACGCATTTCTTTTGGAAAGACTTGAATAATCTTGCCTTCACGGCCTTTATCATCTCCAGAGATGACTCTAACGAGATCGCCTTTTTTAAGTTTCAGTTTCATCACTCAAACAGATTAAAGCACCTCGGGTGCCAGTGAAACAATCTTCATAAACTGCTTCTCTCGAAGCTCACGAGCCACGGGACCGAAGATACGAGTACCACGAGGTTCATCATTGTTGTTGAGTAGGACTACAGCATTATCATCGAAGCGGATGTAAGAACCATCTTTACGACGAATTTCCTTGCGAGTACGTACTACCACTGCTTTAGAAACGGCACCTTTCTTAACATTGCCGGAAGGCATAGCAGCTTTAATAGAAACTACTACTTTATCACCAACAGACGCATAGCGTTTGCCGGAACCACCGAGAACACGGATGCACAATACTTCTTTTGCGCCACTGTTGTCTGCAACAGACATGCGCGATTCTTGTTGAATCATCCTTATTTAGCCCTTTCTAAGATTTCTACCAGACGCCAACGCTTATTTTTACTCAAAGGACGGGTTTCCATGATTTTAACAAGGTCACCTACTTTGCACTGATTATCTTCATCATGAGCCATAAACTTTTTAGTTGACTTGATGAATTTGCCGTAAATCGGGTGCATCACCTTTCTTTCAACGGCTACGGTTATAGACTTCGTCATTTTGTTGCTGACGACGGTCCCAACCTTCTCTTTTCTAAATTTTCTAGTTTCCATTCGTTGAAAGATTAGGCCTTCGACTTACGTGAAGAAAGTTCCGTTTTGAGTCTGGCGATAAGTTGACGAGTTTTAGCCATAGAAGATGGATCTTCTAGGGCAGCAACAGCATGACTGAGGCGCATCTTAACCAGATTAATTTTCTCCTCGCGGACTCGATCTGCAATCTCTGCTGAAGTGAGTCCTTTGATATCCTTGTATTTCATCGTCTTATACCTCTTCAACGTAGTCACGACGGACTACAAATTTTGTGCTAACGGGAAGTTTTTGAGCGGCAAGACGCATGGCTTCCTTAGCGACCGGCAAAGGTACACCATCTGCTTCAAATAACAAAGTACCAGGTTTAACAACGGCGACCCAATATTCGGGAGCACCCTTACCTTTACCCATACGAACCTCAGCAGGCTTCTTGGTAATTGGTTTATCAGGGAAGATACGAATCCAAACTTTTCCTTCCCTTTTCATATAACGAGTAACAGCGATACGAGCTGCTTCAATCTGGCGGCTAGTAATCCACTTGTGTTCAAGTGATTTCAGACCGAAAGAGCCAAAGTCAAGTGAGAAACCTCTACTGGCGAGGCCCTCATTACGACCTTTCTGGACTTTTCTAAATTTTGTTCTTTTAGGTTGTAACATGGCTGTGAGCCTCCTTATTTTTTACCGCCGGTACGACGCTGACCACCATTTTGGCCATTGCCACCACCTTTACGGTTACCACCTCTTGATTTATTTCTATCATCGCGACGGTCATTACGACGGTCATCGCCGCCACGGCCACCTGACATAGCAGGACCGCTGTATTTACCCGCGATATTGGGAGAGAGGTCACGCTTACCAAATACTTCTCCTTTGCAGATCCACACTTTTACGCCGATTTTACCGTACACAGTTTGTGCTTCGGCCAAAGCGTAATCGATATCTGCGCGGAGAGTATGAAGCGGAATTCTACCGTCCTTATAACGTTCGGTACGTGCCATTTCAGCACCACCAAGACGACCTGAACAAACAACCTTAATACCTTCTGCTTGAGAGCGCATAGTATTGGCAATCGCTAGTTTCATTGCACGACGGAATGAAACACGAGCTTGTAATTGTTTTGCGATACCCTCAGCTACTAGAAAAGCATCAAGCTCAGGCTTCTTAATCTCGAAAATGTTAATCTGAACGTCTTTACCAGTAAGCTTTTTAACTTCTTCTTTGATTTTATCAACTTCAGCACCACCCTTACCGATAACTATTCCTGGTCTGGATGTGTGAATTGTGATTATAATCCTCTTAAGGGTGCGTTCGATAACGATTTTAGAGATACCGCCGTTAGTGATACGAGCATTAAGATATTTTCTGATACGCTCATCTTCGATCAGCTTGTCGGCATAACGGTTACCACCATACCAATTGGATTCCCATCCACGGATGATACCAAGCCTTAAACCTATTGGGTTAACTTTTTGTCCCATTGTATGATCTTATTCAGCTGAATTTTTACTGTCGAGGATGAGAGTGATGTGGTTAGAACGCTTGCGAATGCGGTGCATACGTCCTTGCGGAGCAGGCTTAATACGCTTAATCATTCTACCACCATCAACAAAAATCGTTTTCACATAAAGCTTCGCATCCTCGATACGTTGCTCAGGGTTAGCAGCTTGCCAATTACTAATGGCCGAGCGAAGGAGCTTTTCAATGTTGTACGAAGAGCTCTGGGTATGATGCTTGAGGATATAGAGTGCTTTTTCAGCCTCCATACCACGGATGAGGTCAGCAACAAGGCGGGCCTTACGTGGAGGCACCGGACAGTTGCGCAAAATTGCTTTGGCTTCCATTTTTCCTTAATTAACGCTTTCCTTTATCCTTCTTGGCAACGTGCCCACGGAAGTTACGCGTGGGGGAGAACTCCCCTAGTTTGTGACCTACCATATTTTCGGTGACATACACCGGAATGAACTTGTTTCCGTTGTGAACCGCAACTGTGTGGCCCACGAAATCGGGTGTGATCATGGATCTTCTCGACCAGGTTTTGATCACAGTTTTCTTTACGCCCTCATTCATCGCCAACACCTTTTTCTCCAGGTGGAGGTCGACGAAAGGACCTTTTTTAAGCGAACGCGCCATGTTTATCCTTTTCTAGTCTTGACGATGAACTTATTAGAAGCTTTCTTCTTACTACGGGTTTTGTAACCTTTAGAAAGAAGACCTTTACGAGAGCGTGGATGACCTCCGGAAGCACGACCTTCACCACCACCCATGGGGTGATCTACAGGGTTCATTGCAACACCACGTACACGTGGACGGCGGCCCAACCAGCGAGAACGTCCAGCTTTACCACTTCTAACCAAAAGATGGTCAGGATTAGAGGCTGAACCGACAGTTGCCATACAAGTCAATAAAACCATTCTGGTTTCACCACTAGGCAACTTGATTGTTGCGTACTTACCATCACGAGCAAGGAGTTGACCATAAGATCCGGCTGTACGTGCTAGCATACCGCCTTTACCTGGATATAGCTCAATGTTATGAATTGTAGTACCCAATGGAATCTCACTGAGGTAAAGTGTATTTCCAATTTCTGGAGCAACTCCTTTACCGGAAATAATTTTTTGACCTACTTTAATTCCGTTTGGTGCGAGGATATAACGCTTTTCGCCGTCTGCATAAACCACGAGAGCAATAAATGCAGTGCGATTTGGGTCATACTCAACCGTAGAAACGGTTGCAGGAATATTGTGCTTATTACGCTTGAAATCGATAATACGATACTGGCGCTTGTGACCACCACCGATGTAGCGCATGGTCATTTTACCAGTATTGTTACGGCCACCTGACTTCTTAATAGAAGTTACAAGAGACTTTTCAGGCGTATTGGTGGTAATCTCCGCATAAGCGTTGGCCACCTTGAATCTAGTGCCCGGTGTTATCGGGCGGAATCTTTTAACTGCCATTTTCTCTTATTATACGGTTCCGTAAAAATCAATTTTATCACCATCTTTCAGGGTAACAACCGCTTTCTTGTAGCGAGTAGTTTTTCCACTTACATAACCTCTCTTGGTGTAGCGAGATTTTGCTTTTCCAGGATAAATCATGGTATTAACAGCGACAACTTTAACGCCATAAAGCGTTTCGATAGCTGATTTTATCTCCTCTTTGGTAGCCGTAGGGCTTACACGAAAAGCGAATTTATTCAGCTTTTCACCCAACATGGTGTACTTCTCGGTAATAACCGGTTTCTTCAGAATATCCATGACTTACTTGTTAAGGGTTTCGTTGATGGTGTTAATTGCGGCTGTTGAAACTAAAATAGCAGCGGCATTAACTACATCATAAGTATTGATGTCGGTAGCACGAACAACTTTAGTTTTTTGGATATTTCTAGCAGAGAGCACGATGTTCTTATCCAAGCTGTTAGTTACCATTAACACACGCTTACCTTCAATCTTCAGAGCCTTCATGAGGTCAACGAAGTTTTTAGTTTTGTGATCAGCGAAACTTGCGTCTTCAACTACGATAACCGCGTTACCTTGAGCTTTATAAGTAAGAGCTGACTTACGAGCGAGTGATTTAAGCTTTTTATTCAACTTAAATCCGTAATCACGAGGGCGTGGGCCAAAAACACGAGCACCACCACGATACTGAGGGTTATTAATATCCCCTGCACGAGCTCCACCGGTACCTTTTTGTTTTTTCAACTTACGAGTAGAACCAGACATTTCGCTGCGTTCTTTCGCTTTATGGGTACCTTGACGCTGGTTAGCGAGATACTGTTTTACATCTAAGTAGATGGCGTGGTCATTTGGTTCAATACCAAACACCTCTGTGGGGAGGGTAACAGACTGCGAAGTTGCTTTACCCTGGAGGTTGTAAACAGACAGTTGCATACCTTATTTCTCCACGATTACAAATGAACCCTTAGGACCGGGAACAGATCCTTTAACTACTAAAAGGTTTTGCTCAGGAAATACCTTAAGTACTTCTAGGTTTTGCGCTTTTCTATTTACTCCACCAGTACGACCAGCCATTCGCATGCCTTTGAAAACTCGAGAAGGAAAAGAAGAAGCACCTAACGAACCAGGAGCACGGAGACGGTTGTGCTGACCGTGGGTTTGCCCACCAACACCACTGAAACCGTGACGCTTAACAACGCCCTGAAAACCTTTACCCTTGGTTACCCCTTGAACATCAACAAAGTCACCTTCGCTGAAAATTTCTACTGTAACGGTATCACCAAGATTGTACTCAGCTTCAAAGGTTTCGAATTCTTTGAGCTTACGTTTAGGCGAAGAACCCGCCTTTTTGAAGTGTCCGAGCATGCTTTGGGTGGTGTTTTTTTCTTTCTTATCACCAAAAGCAAGCTGGTAGGCAGCATAACCGTCTTTTTCAACGGTTTTAACTTGCGTAATAACGCAAGGACCAGCTTCCAAAACTGTGCATGGCACATTTTTGCCCTCAGCACTGAAAATGCTGGTCATTCCTACTTTTTTACCAATTATTCCTGACATTGAATCAGACTTTTATCTCTACGTCTACGCCGCTAGGCAGTTCGAGTTTCATTAAAGCATCTACCGTCTTCGAAGAAGAGCTGTAGATGTCGAGAAGGCGCTTGTACGAGCAAAGCTGGAATTGCTCACGCGCTTTCTTATTTACGTGTGGGGAACGAAGAACTGTGAAGATTCTCTTTTGAGTAGGCAATGGAATGGGACCACTAACTACAGCACCAGTGAGTTTCACGGTCTTTACAATTTTATCAGCACTCTTGTCAACCAGGTTGTGGTCGTAAGACTTGAGTTTAATGCGGATTCTGTGACTCATGACTATTAATCTTTTTCTGCTTTTGCTTTGCTGTGTTTAGCCAATACCTCGTCAGAGATGTTCTTCGGAGCTTCGGCATAATGAGAGAATTCCATGGTAGAAGTTGCACGACCAGAGGTAAGCGTACGAAGTACAGTTACATAGCCAAACATTTCACCAAGTGGAACAAGAGCCTTGATGACCTGAGCACCACCGCGAGTATCCATACCTTGGAGTTGGCCACGGCGTTTGTTAAGGTCACCCATTACATCTCCCATGTACTCATCAGGCGTGATAACTTCCACTTTCATGATGGGTTCGAGGAGGATTGGAGCAGCTTTGCGGCAAGCCTCACGGAATGCGGCACGTGCAGCGATTTCGAAAGAGAGTGAGTCAGAGTCAACTGGGTGGAAAGAGCCATCAAAGAGGCGTACTTTCAGACCAGTAACTGGGAATCCTGCAAGTACACCATTGGAAAGCGCAGACTGGAAACCTTTTTCAACAGCTGGGATATATTCACGTGGAACAGCACCACCAACGATTTCGTTTACGAAAGTAAGACCTTCCTGACCTTCATCCTGTGGCATAATTTCAACTTGGATATCCGCGAATTTACCACGACCACCAGTTTGTTTTTTGTATGTCTCACGGTGAGTAACCGGGCGAGTGATTGCTTCTTTGTAAGCAACCTGAGGAGCACCTTGATTACACTCTACTTTGAATTCACGACGCAGACGGTCAACGATGATTTCAAGGTGAAGCTCACCCATACCAGAGATAACCGTTTGACCTGTTTCTTCGTCAGTATGAACTTTGAAAGTTGGATCTTCTTCTGAAAGTTTCGCTAGCGCGTTACCCAGTTTATCAGAGTCAGCTTGAGTTTTAGGTTCAATAGCGAGACCGATAACTGGATCTGGGAAGTCCATAGCTTCGAGAATGATTGGAGCTTTCTCGTCGCAAAGGGTATCACCCGTTTTGATGTCTTTGAAACCAACAGCAGCACAAATGTCACCAGCTTCTACAACCTCAATTGACTTACGATCGTTAGCGTGCATCTGGAAGAGACGAGAAATACGTTCTTTTTCCATCATGATACCACGATCAGCATCGGAGCGAACTTTCATTACGTAAGAGCCGGCTTCGAGACGACCTGAGTACACGCGGAAATAAACCAGACGACCTACGAATGGGTCGGTAGCTACTTTAAAAGCGAGTGCACAGAAAGGCTCATCTACAGATGGCTTACGAGTGATAGGCGCGTCAGTTTTGGGGTCGGTACCAGAAACAACTTCCTTATCGGTTGGAGCAGGAAGAAATGCACAAACTGCATCAAGAACTGCCTGAACACCTTTGTTTTTGAAAGCTGATCCGCACATCATGGGAACGAACTCTCCATTGATTACAGCGGCACGAATAGCGGTTCTCATTTCCGCATCGGTGATGCTATCCGGATCGTCGAAGAATTTTTCAAGGAGCGCATCATCGTATGAAGCACAAGCTTCAACGAGGATTTGACGATACTCATTAACGGTTTCAACCAAATCAGCCGGTATAGGGACTTCGGTGAAAGTCATTCCTTTAGAAGACTCGTCCCAAATCATGGCTTTGTTAGTGATGAGGTCAACTACCCCTTTGAAATGTTCTTCAGCACCGATAGGGATTTGAAGAGGGATAGCCGTTGAGCCCAACATTTCTTTTACCTGCTTACAAACCTCAAAGAAGTCAGCACCTTGGCGGTCCATTTTATTAACGAATCCAAGGCGTGGAACGTTATAGTTATTAGCGAGGCGCCAGTTTGTTTCAGACTGAGGCTCAACACCATCTACAGCAGAGAAAAGGAATACTAGACCATCAAGAATACGAAGGGAGCGATTTACTTCAACAGTAAAATCCACGTGCCCTGGGGTGTCGATGATGTTGATTGCGTATTCTTCATTATGCCATTTCCAAGCGGTTTTAGTAGCAGCAGAAGTGATGGTAATACCACGTTCTTGCTCCTGAACCATCCAGTCCATGGTAGCTGCACCGTCGTGTACTTCCCCGATTTTATGGGTCATACCGGTGTAGTAAAGAATACGTTCGGTTGTGGTGGTTTTGCCAGCATCGATGTGAGCGGCAATACCAATATTACGGGTGTATTTAAGATCGCGTGCCATTGTTATTAGAAGCGGAAGTGCGAGAAGGCTTTATTAGCTTCAGCCATTTTGTAAGTATCTTCTTTCTTCTTTACTGCAGCACCTTCACCTTTGGAGGCGGCAATAACTTCAGCAGCGAGTTTATCCCGCATTGTTTTTTCGTTACGCTTGCGAGCATAACCGATTAACCAACGGAACCCCAAAGCAACCTTACGTGCTGGGTTAACTTCAGTTGGAACCTGGAAAGTAGCACCACCTACACGGCGGCTGCGTACTTCAACGGAGGGCATAACATTTCCGAGCGCCCTACGCCATACTTCGTGGCCACTTTCACCTGTTTTCTTTTCTACGATTTCTAAAGCTTCGTAGAAAATTTTCATAGCAGTACTTTTCTTACCGCTGTACATCATGGTGTTGATGAACTTAGTCACCATGGTGTCATGAAAACGAGGATCAGGAGCGATTTCCCTTTTCTTGGTACTTGATTTTCTCATGGTTAGGAGAGATTATTTCTTTTTAGCGCCGCCTTTTGCTGGAGGAGCAGCTTGTTTAGCTTTCGCACCATACTTGGAGCGAGCTTGTTTACGGCCATTAACGCCAGCGGTGTCGAGTGCACCACGGATGATGTGGTAACGTACACCTGGAAGATCTTTAACACGACCACCACGGATAAGCACGATACTGTGCTCTTGAAGGTTGTGACCTTCACCCGGAATGTAAGCGTTGACTTCCTTTTGGTTAGTTAAACGAACCCTTGCAACCTTTCTCATTGCTGAGTTTGGTTTTTTAGGAGTAGTGGTGTACACACGGGTACACACGCCCCGACGCTGGGGGCAGGCATCTAAAGCCGGAGACTTACTTTTGTAAGGCTTGTTTTCACGGCCGATGCGGACTAGTTGTTGTATGGTAGGCATACCTTCTCGCGGTTTTCCTTTGCTTTTTTACCCCTTTATCAGAGGGACTGCAAAAGTAGAGAATAATTTTTCCGCGAACAAGCTGATTTTCAGAAATTGTTTGTATATAAATGAGTTCAGAGCTCAGACGGGCAGCTTACCCAAAGAAAACTTGCGTCATCACTCAATTTATTTACTTCCAATTGCTCCATAAATTCTTGTAGGCAATCAGGAGAAGGTCCTTTTTGCTGATGTGATTGTAAAATAAACCGATCAAGTTCATCTTCTCCTATTAATGCATTAGACTTCATAGATCTGGCTTCTGCCCAACCATCAGTAGGAATCATAATAAAGTCTCCGGGGTGAAGCGATAGTTCCATGCATTCATAGCTAGCCTGATAAGTAAGCCCTAACAGCGTTCCTTGAAGCGGCATTCTATGAATTTCGTTTAAGTTTCCTTTACGTGGTAAAAGGCCCGCGTTAACTAACTGAATTTTATTTCCATCAGGCATTATTCTCAACAGACATAAAGTGGTAAACACCTCGGCAAGTTGCAAGTCTCGGCAAACAGAGAGGTTTAGCTGCTCCATGAGGTTAACTAGATTAAAAGAAGAAGATAATTGAGCTGCATGTGCTTTTACCAACGTTCTTAAGTAAGCTAGATAGCCCATAGAGACAAACCATGCTCCCCAAAGTTTACCCATAACATCTCCTATTGCCATTAAACACGACCCGTCGGGAAGCCAGAATTGGTCAATAAAATCACCGCCCGCCAGACCGCCATAGGACTGACTCATTCCTGCAATTCTTAGCGCACCAACATGGGTGTCGAAATGACTATTTTGGAGAATGGTCGTTTTCTTTACAGCTTTCTGAAATTCCTCTTGAATTTCGGTTTGAAGTAAAGGTTTAAAAGCTAAAAAAGCTTCGAGTGTATGCCCAAGTTGCGAAATAGGTATTGGACTGGCTCCTGGAAGCAGAAATGTATCATTTTCTAATTCAATTTTTAACCGAATTGTATTGAACACTGATTTCTCGGCAGGCTTAAGCAATTGCGGATTAAAGCCGGAGGCCTTGTAAACAACTGCATCTGGTAATAAACCGGCGGGTAATTGGGTAAAGGTGTGAAGAAGTTGACTTGTTTGGAAAAGACAACCTTCCTCTTCAGTTAGATTCCAAAGATGGAAACCAGAAGCAGCTTTTTTCAGAGCATCTGCACCATCGCTCCAAGCAATTGGTCTGAGCCAAGCTTTAATTTTTGCCGTAAGTAGGGAAGGCTCTACGGGCTTTACCAAAAAGTCTCTAGCGCCAGCTTCAAGGGATTCGAGCCAAGTATCTTGTTCGTGAATACTTGATAGAAATATAAAAGGAATGTCGCGAAGACCTGGCATTGCTTTAAGCCGATCTAAAAGTTCTCGGCCAGACATTGCGGGCATTTCCATGTCAGAAAGTACAAGGTCAATGCGTTGTCGTTGAAGAATTTCAAGTGCTTCGGTAGCGGAAGCGCATACTTCAACCGCGACAATATTACGCAACAGGTGTTTGATAACCTTGAGGGTAACAGCATCATCGTCCACAGCTAGTACTGTGAGATGAGCAAAATGTTGCATCAGGAGAGCGCTTCTTCTACTGTAGATTTTACAATAAAAACTTGTTCAAGCTGAAGGATAGCCATCAAATCACGGACATCACTATTTAAGCCACACAAGAAAAGCTGACCACCTGAAGTTCTAACCTTCTTTAACAATGAAATAAGGGCACCAAAACCAGAACTGTCAATAAACTCTATGTTAGATAAATCGACGGCTATTTTGTAAGAGTTAGTTTGCATAACTTGTTCTAATTCAGCTTTGAGGCGTATCGAAACACGAGCGTCAAGGCTGTCAATACCATCAAAGCGAATCACCAAAGCATTGGCATTTTTCTGAATCGAAATCATATGACAATTATAAGAAATTGGCTATTAACCCCATTTTCATGGTGGTAATAAAAGCAGAAAAGGCTGGAATTCCAGCCTTTTCAATCAAGTTAATCAAGTAATCTTCTGCTCAATTCATCTCTTATTTCTGCTGCCTTCTCATAATCTTCATTATCTAAGGCAAGTTTGAGCATTTCTTTCAATTCTTCCACTCGTTTACCGAGAAAAGGGTTGGATGGTTGCTTATCGCCAAGGTTTTCGTCGTCGGTTGTTTCTAACGAATATTCTTCTCTTTCTATGACAGTTCCTGCTTGCTGCAAGATTTTCTCATAGGTATAGATAGGACAGCGAAAGCGTACCGCCATGGCAATAGCGTCAGAAGTTCTTGAATCGAATTGAAACTGGTCGGAACCTCTCTTACAATGCAGTTGAGAGAAGAATACCCCTTCCTTCAAATCATGAATTAAGATTTCTTCGAGTTCAAGTTGCATGGCCCTCATGATCGACTTGAGCAAGTCGTGAGTCAGAGGCCTTGCCGGTTTCATATGTTCAAGTTCGGTTGAAATTGCGTTAGACTCAAACTGGCCTATAACCATGGTTAATTCTCTTTTTCCGCCCACTTCTCTTAAGAAAATAAGCTGAGAACCATTTGCATGCAGAGACTCAGTCATCGAGTGCACCACCAATTTCACCTTTTGCATCCTTAATTAGTTAGCTGCTTTGAGCGCTTTAATGGCATTGTTGAGTTGTGGTAACACTTCGAAGGCGTCACCAACAATTCCATAATCAGCTATTTTGAAGAAAGGTGCTTCTTTATCGGTATTGATGGCTACAATCACTTTGCTACCACTTACCCCAGCGAGGTGCTGAATGGCGCCAGAAATACCCACTGCAATGTATAAGTTTGGCTTGATGGTAATACCAGTTTGGCCAACATGTTCATCATGGGTGCGCCAATGCATATCAGAAACGGGCTTAGAGCAAGCGGTTGCAGCACCTAAGGTTTCTGCCAAGTTTTCAATGAGGTGCCAATTTTCAGGGCCCTTCAATCCACGTCCACCCGAAACCACTACTTCAGCTTCAGTCAATGGAATTTTACCTGTTACCTTTTTAACCTCTATCGTGCGGATTTTGTAATCAGCAGCGCTAACAGAAGCAGAAAAGACTTCAACCACTGCATTGGGCTTTCCGCCTTCTACTTTGTAAGCATTGGTAGTAAGTGAAATGACTTGGACACTGGTTTTAGCGATAGTATCTGCAAAACCTTTGTTAGAATAAACGGTTCGTTTGATACCATTTGCAGCCGGTAGATCAACGGCTGCAGGAACTAAGCCGGCTTTCAAACGTACTGCAACACGTGGCGCCAAAGATTTACCGGAGTAGGTATTTGCTAGCACTACTTTGGTAGCGTTTACCTGAGCCGCAGCATCGGAAATGATGCGTGCGTAAACACGTGCGTCGAAGTTTTGGAAAGATGAATCAGCGATGTGCAGCACGCGAGCAGCACCAAATTGACCGAGTGCTTGAAGTTCCTCGTTGCTTGCAGGACCAATGGCTACCGCAGTAACAGGAGTTCCACCAGCGATATCAAACGCATAGGTAATGGCCTCGAAAGTGGCTTTTTTGAAAAGGCCACCGGCATTTTCAGCATATACTAGTACTGACATATCAAATGATTTTGGCTTCGTTGTGAAGGAGATTGACCAGTTCTTGAACATTGGATGGATCAACGAACTTACACCCACCTTTAGCAGGAGGTAGTGTGAGGGTGTTTACCTCTGTTAGCAATTCATTATTGGAAGGAGCCAACACTGCCAAAGGTTTAGTACGGGCAGCCATAATTCCTCTCATATTTGGAATACGAGGCTCGGTTAGTTCTTTCTGAGCTGAAACAACCATAGGTGTTTCCAGTTCTACTACTTCGCGGCCGCCATCGATATCGCGCTCGATGGTTGCTTTGTTGCCATTAAAAACGATGCTGTTGATGACATTAACTGAAGGCCAATCGAGGAGCTCTGCAATCATCCCACCAACCTGACCGCCGTTGAAGTCGATTGATTCACGACCAGTAAAGATGAGATCAAAACCTTTATCGCGGGCATATTCTGCGATGAGACTTGCGACCTGAAATGCATCCAATGGTTGAGCGTCAATTCGAACCGCATCATCAGCACCAATAGCCAGTGCTTTACGGATATTAGGTTCGGTGCTTGCATCACCAACAGTGATGGCAGTTACTGAACCACTTCCAGCAGCCTCTTTTAATTCGAGTGCTTTTGTAAGCGCCAGCTCATCATAAGGGTTGATGATAAAAGTAACGCCCGCGCTGTTGAGCGCTTTCCCGTCGGGCGTAAAACTAATTTTTGTGGTGGTGTCGGGCACTTGGCTGATGCAAACCAGAATCTTCATACCTTTTCTTAAAGTGGACGCAAAATTAGGCTAAATTTCGTCCTTATTGAAATGTGATTAAACGCTAATGGAAAACCCCAGAATCAATCAATTGTTTTCGCTTCTGGAAAAGGCGCCTCAGGATGTTTTTCTGAATTACGCTTTGGCGATGGAATATCTTTCCGTGGAGAATTGGAAAGAAGCCGCTGCCTATTTGGAGCAAGTCAAACATCTGGACCCTGATTATCTAGCACTTTATTATCATTTGGGAAAAGTACAGATTCAATTAGGAGCAATTGAAGATGCGTCGATAACCTTTCGCGAAGGGATTAAGCTTGCCAACAAGCTCAAAGACTTTAAGACAAAGGCCGAGTTATGGTTTGCATTAACTGCCTTAACCGGCGAAGAGGAAGATGATGAAATATAGTTTTTCCTCAGCCTTCTAAAAGCGAAAGCCAAGTGACAGCATAAGATTCCACCAAGAATTGTGAAGGACTGCCCCTACCGGCGGCAATCCTATTGCCTGATACATGGCCCGATATTGTGACTGCCAGGTTTGCCCATAGCCTAAGTCTAAAGTAAAAGTATTGGTTCTGTAACCTCCACCCAAAGCGATACCCCAAGCTGATTGGTCAGCGCCCGCGGTTTCAACGGAAGATTGAAAAGGACTGGTGCTAAAATTAAATCCTGCTCTTGTGACCCATTGATTTTCATTTCCCAATCTTCTTTCAACTCCGGTTCTGAAGGTATGCCGGGTGGTGAAGAGCGCTCTAATTCTCGTGTTGTTAGAATTAGACCAATCTGAAAAACTGGATGCGTTCATTTTCATTTGGTTCAGGGAGGTTTGCTCATAATCTAAACTGACCAGCCAAACAGCATTAGGAAAAAGCGCTACACCGGCATTGAATCTAAAAGGCTGGGTAAGGGTATAATTGAAGTTATTAGAGGGCGAACTATAATCATACTGACCGGTAATGCCCATATTGGTGCTAAGTCGAGTTTGGTAGCCATCTTGAAGGATGTGCGAAACAGGTGTTGTAATCCCCAGTCCAAAACGTAGCCAACGAATTGGTTGATACATTAATCCGACTCTGAGTCCAATTCCTATCTGACCTACAGCTGTATTATTTTGAGTGTAAGTAAAGTTATTAAAGCCGGGAATGGTATCGGCAACATCTTCTTCTCTAAAAAGCTGGGTGATGGATAAGTTGGTACTTTGAAGAAATAATGTGGCACCAATCATCAATTTATCCTCATAATTGCCTCCTAAAGAAACTGCAAATTCATTCACTGAGCCAGCCATAGCCACGCTATCAGTTTGGCGAATTCCACCTTGAGGCACTGGACTAGTGAATAATTTATTAACAGTATCAGTTGGATTGATGAGGTAAGTCATATAAGCCGGGTAAGCCGAAAATGGAAAATTCTCATTAAGGCCTTGGGCAGAAAAAGGAACAGCCGGATCGTTTGCTTGATCTAAAAACTGATCTACAAGAGATGATCTAAGGTTATTTCCCTGCACACGAGAAGCAGTATTAAAATCACGAATTCGAGCGAAGCTGAAACCGTAGTTAAAAAATCTCCAAGCGGATTGTGGATTTTTTACTCGCAAATCTTGAACGGAGACAATGCCAAGACTACCGAATGAAAAATCGGAGTTTGTCGCAGAGCCTTCTTGGCCAAAAAAAGTGGCATGGCTATTACCACCTGCCAATTGAGGGGAAAAAGACAAGATTGATTTTCGAAAAACCGCAATCCCAGCCGGATTAAAAGAAAGGGCCCCAATATCGCCACCTACTGCCGACATGGCATTGGCCATCCCTAAAGCACGTGCAGAGGTAGCTCTATAATCGGAGGTTAGCCTAAGGGCGTCAGTTTCATTTTGAGCAATAGCGTAAACCGGCCAGAGCAGAAAAACCCAGGCGGTCGCCCACGCGAAAAGCGAACGCATCATTGAACTTTATCTGCTTAATTATCGAGGCCTTGAAGTAGCTCCACCGCCGCCACCGCCGCCGCGAGGGCTGCTGAATCCACCACCTGCGGGTTGACTCCAACCGCCACCTTGTTGACGTGATGGAAAAGCTTCTGTATTTCTGCTTCTACCGGAGGAGGGAGCGTCGTCACCAGAAAAAACTTCCCTCCAAAAGGAACCTCTTTCATTTCGAGGTTGAGCGGGCTGATTGTCTCTTACCCAGTCATTGTTTCTGCCTGACGGCTGTGCTCTATTATCAATTTCGCGGGCGGGCACTTGCGGAGCGCGGCCACCTACAGGCTGCTGACCACGACCTGGAAGCGCTCCACCACGGGTAAATCCTGAATTGGTGGGAAGATACCCTCTTCCCCAAGATTCACGGTTCACCGGGATGGATGTTCTGTTGACTTGATCAACATGGCTATTCCATCCACCTGGGAAAAATCCGGTTTGGTGCCCCCAGTTAGACCAAGGACTGAAAATACTGCCAGACCAAGGATTCCCCCATCCTGTGCTCCACATAGGATTGCTCCATCCATTGTTCCAATAAGGATTATTAATTCCTCCATTCCAGAATGGATCACCCCAAGGACTCATGCTCCAACCGAACGGACTCATTCCCCAGCCTTGAGGGCCAAGGCCACTGCCCATCCAAGGTTGGCCCATTCCTATACCTAGAGGGCCAAAACCCATCGACATACCCAAGCCACTCCAGCAATTCATGCCAAAAGACCATCTGCTTCCACCACTTAGAGGCATGAAATCAGGATCGAGGTTACTGAGGCCGGGACGCCAACCGGGCGTCAGCCAAAAGTCGTCACGGTATTGATCGTATCTGGAGCCATCGAGGCCTCTGTTGGATTGAGCCATAGAAGGCTGACCGGAATTTCGAGATTGGCCACCCAAGTAGCTGTCTAAAGTTGCATTGCCGCTTGAAGCAATAATTGCCGGAGCCTCATTGGCACTACCATCAGCAACGGCATAAACATCGTCTTGAACTTTTTGACCTGAAGTAAGACCAGTACCGGACTGGCAGGAAGAAAACCAGGCAGCCAAAGGGATTAACCAAAACAAGCGTTTTTTCATAGCCTTACTTTTTTAATACAGACACTAAAAGTGCGTCCTTGGTTTCAAATTTACAGTTAAGAATGGTGTCTTTTAACGCTAAATGGCCAAATTCGTTTTAGCACCCCAACTTGAGCCCTATTTTTGCGCTTGAGCTCGCTAAGAGAACACACTTTTTTACAAAAATTTAATGGCTAAGGAAATTACCCCCCGCTCCCAGGACTATTCACAATGGTACAATGATCTAGTCATCAAGGCTGGATTAGCTGATTATTCAGCAGTTAGAGGATGTATGGTGATTAAACCATACGGCTTTGCGATATGGGAACGGATGCAACAAATACTTGATGGAAAATTCAAGGAAACCGGGCACGTAAACGCCTATTTCCCGCTTTTTATTCCAAAGTCATTCTTTTCCAAAGAAGCGGCACACGTAGAAGGCTTCGCTAAGGAATGTGCTGTTGTGACCCATTACCGATTAATGAACGACGGAAACGGAGGCATAACGGTAGATCCAGAAGCTAAACTTGAAGAAGAGCTTATAGTAAGGCCTACTTCGGAAACCATCATCTGGAACACTTATCGCGATTGGATTAAGTCGTATCGCGATCTTCCTTTATTAATCAACCAATGGGCCAATGTGGTTCGTTGGGAGATGAGGACAAGGTTGTTTTTAAGAACTACCGAGTTCTTATGGCAAGAAGGTCATACAGCTCATGCAACTGCCGAGGAAGCGATTGAGGAAACCGTAAAAATGCTGAACGTTTACGCTGATTTTGCGGAGCAAGTTTTGGCGGTACCCGTAATTAAAGGAGTAAAAACCGCCAATGAGCGTTTTGCAGGAGCACTTGATACTTACTGTATCGAAGCCTTGATGCAAGACGGGAAAGCCCTTCAAGCCGGAACATCACACTTCCTTGGGCAAAACTTCGCCAAGGCGTTTGATGTCAAATTTGCCAACTCCAACGGTCAACTGGAGCACGTTTGGGCTACCTCCTGGGGCGTTTCTACCCGCTTAATGGGCGCGTTGATCATGGCACATAGCGACGACGAAGGCCTGGTACTTCCTCCAGTCCTTGCTCCTACTCAAGTGGTGATAGTTCCAATTTATAAATCACAAGAGCAATTGGATGCTTTAAATGCACAAATCGCTCCGCTGAAAGATGCCTTGAAACGAGCTGGTATTCGGGTAGAATACGACAATCGTGATAACCACAAACCTGGCTGGAAATTCGCTGAATATGAAATGAAGGGAGTGCCCCTTCGCCTCGCAATCGGGCCTAAAGATCTAGAAGCAGGAACCGCAGAATTAGCCAGAAGAGACACCCGCGAAAAAACCTCTGTTGCTTTCAATTCACTTGAGCAGTTAATCCCTGCATTACTGGATGAAATTCAGGATAAGCTGTTTCAAAAAGCTCTCAATTTCCGCAATTCACACATTACAGAAGTCAATTCCTTCGAAGAGATGAAGGAAGTGCTAGATAACCAAGGCGGATTTGTTTCTGCACATTGGGATGGAACCCCTGAAACCGAACAAAAAATTAAAGAGCTTACCAAAGCCACTATTCGTTGCATTCCGCTTGAAAACAAACAAGAAGCAGGCCTTTGCGTTTTAACCGGAAAGCCCTCTGAACAAAGGGTGCTATTTGCGAAAGCTTACTAAAACTAATCACCATGGACGAACATCAGGAAAGTATTCTCAGTTTGCTGGAGACTAAGTCGTCTCATAAGCAAGCCACCTACCGTAACACTTTACGTCATTTCGAAAACCTGAAAAGCCTGTTACAAAAAGCTTCTTCGTATTACGGGAGTGCCATGAAAGAGCGCGATCCATACGTAGAAGTTTCTTACCACTCTCCCAACTTGTTTGATGCGGAGTTGAAATTTTCAGGTGATTTACTGGTGTTTTCCATGCACTCGAATGTATTTACATTCGACCATAAGCACTTTGCTTATCAAACTGCTTATGTAAAAGAAAATCCGCTAAGGGCTTACTGTGGTGTTATCAACGTATATAACTTCTTGGCTGACTCTTACAAGTATAAGCGCATGAACGATGTCGGGTTCTTGCTTGCACGCATCTTTGTTAATACAGAAAACCACTTTTTTGTAGAAGGCACTCGTCTTATGACCACCAATTACAGTGACTTCGGCAATCAAGTGCTTGATGAGCCAGTTTTAGAGGAGGTGGTACAACGTGCCATACTTCAATCCTTACAAATTGATCTTCAAATACCGCCATTCGAACAAGTTCAAGCCATCAGTGTAGGTCAGAAAATGACTGAAAATACGAATTCCGGCTTATTTACTGGGAAAAAGCTGGGCTACTCGAAATAGGTTTTATCGATCAATCGGCTTTCCTTTTCCATTCTTGAAATCGAAAAGGGAAGTCGTGTTTTTCGTCCGCCGGATGAGCCTCATCTGAAGTGAGTTCCCACAGATGCTCTTCGAATTGGAAGAAAGTATCAGCAAGCGGAGCACAATCAACTTGGGTGAGCCAAATAAAATCTGCTAAAGGAAGTAGCTGCTTGTAGATTTGACCACCACCGATGACGCAAATGAGGGGAACTTCCTGCAAAGCAGCTAAAGCCTGTTCGAGTTCAGGATATACCTCCACATCAGGTATGGAATTCATGGTGGAAGAAACTACCACATTTCGGCGACCAGGTAATGGTTTTCCAATAGACTCGAAAGTATTTCTGCCCATCAAAACCGGATGACCCATGGTCATCTTCTTGAATCTTTTCAGGTCGTTAGGGAGTTTCCAAATCAGTTGATTTCCTAACCCAATGGCGCCATTGTTAGCAGCAGCCACTACCAGAACAATTTCAGGTCGTTTCATACTGCTACCGGCGCTTTGATGGCAGGATGAGGATTGTAGTCCAGGATTTGAATGTCTTCGTACTTAAAATCGAAGATGTTGGTGATAGCAGGATTTAGCTCCAACTTAGGCATTGGGCGAATTTCACGAGACAATTGGGTATTGACTTGCTCCAAATGATTGAGGTAGATGTGAGCATCACCCAAAGTGTGGACAAACTCACCAGGCTTAAGGCCACAAGCCTGCGCCATCATGGCGGTCAACAATGCATACGAAGCGATGTTAAATGGAACTCCGAGGAAAAGGTCAGCACTGCGTTGATACAATTGACAGCTAAGCTTTCCATTGGCCACATAAAACTGAAAAAGCGCATGGCAAGGAGGAAGTTTCATGCTATCAATATCTGCCACATTCCATGCGGAGACCATGAGTCTTCGAGAATCCGGATTGCGTTTAATCATCTCCTGCACTTGAGCAATCTGATCGATAACTCTGCCATCCGGACACGCCCAGGAGCGCCACTGGTAGCCGTAAACTGGGCCAAGGTTGCCGTTTTCATCGGCCCACTCGTCCCAGATGCTTACACCATTCTCCTTGAGGTAGGCAATGTTGGTATCGCCTTTCAGAAACCATAACAGCTCATGAACGACTGATTTGAGGTGCACCTTCTTAGTAGTCACCAAAGGGAAGCCATCTTCGAGGTTGAACCGCATTTGGTAGCCAAAAACCGAGATTGTACCCGTTCCGGTACGGTCTTCTTTCCGAACACCAAACTCAAGGACATGACGGAGTAAATCGTGGTAGGCTTGCATGGGTCAATCGTACGAAAAAGTTGGCAAAATTAGAATAATAAGCTAACTTCTTCAGATTACATTTTATCCAATGCTAGAGTAAGTTTCGTTTACAATTTCATGGATAACAACATCTAACTGCTCACTACTTCTTTTCAAGCCATCTAGTAAAGCATCAAAATCAGCTTTCTCGATGTGGGATGAGCCTTCAAGAAGCTGAATTAGTCCAAGGATATTCGACAGAGGCGCTCTTAGCTCATGAGAATGACGCCAGTTAATTTTTTTCAAGCTTTCATTTTGAATTTCTAGCTGACGCTGCATTTCCTTGATATTGGTAACGTCGGAGGCTGTAAGTGCAAACTGAAAATTTCCCAGCTCTTGATCTTTGATGGGATAAACATTGACACGAAGCCATCGATTAACAATGAAAACGTCTTTTGAAATCCGCTTGCCCTTTTGAACAATTTCATCAAACTCAGACATAAGAAATTTAAATTCCTCAGGCAAAAAAGATCGGATGTCAACACCTTCAGACAATAGTTCACCGTCCATGGTTTGAAAGTTTTTGGCAGCCTCATAGTTGAAGTAGGTGACTACCAAATTAGCGTTGAAGTAAATGACCGTATCCAAACTGTTGTCTAGCAATTGCCGAAGGTTGAGTTGTGCATCTTTGAGTTTGCGTAAGTTAAGCTTGCTTTCAGTAACATCCTTCATAAGAAAGGAGATAAACTGATCACTAGATGCGAAATAAACAGTGTAGAATTCCTCATTAATTTGTAAGGCTTGAGTCTGAGAAAATGATTCTTTTATTTCGCTCAAACTATTCAGCAGTATCATTAAATCAATATTATAACGATTTTTCAATGACATCAAATTCATTCCTTTTGTCGGAACATCCACATTGCCTTTGGAGAAGAAATTCTTAGCTGAAGGATTGAGCCTTACGATGTTATAATTTCGATCCATCACTACCAGTATATCCGGATTCTTTTCAAAAATGATTTCAAAGTGATGAGCCACTCCCGACAGGGCAAATTTGACTGCTTTGTTGCGAGACAGCGGATATCCAATGGCCGAAATTACCGGCTTAAGCGTATTTGCATTTCGGTACATTCTAAACTCCCAGTGTACAGAGAATAATTGGCCATCTTCAAGCTTGGAGGTGAGTACATGGTTTAAACCCTTTTGAGGATTCAATTCTAAAAGCTTAAATTCTTGTTCAATCCTTTGTTGCTCTTCCAACAAAAAGAGATCTTGAAAAAGAACATGGTCATCTGTTAAGGGATTGCATTGATAGATTTTTCTAAATTGATCGTTAACAAGTATTAGCCTTCCTCCAAGTTCTAATGCTCCATAAATAAGCATTTCGCTCTTTGCTAATTCAATCCAGAGGCCATTCTCCTTCAGGTTAAATAGTTCCATAATGCTGCAATTCTAACTGATAAAAAATTAACCAATTTATACCACTCTAGTTAATTAAGAAAGATTAGAATTTTAGATTAAAGAATTCAATTAGTAAAAGCTGATAATTATTTACACTAACTAATAATAATATTACTTTATATAGTTTATTATAAAATTAAACGCAGTTATTTAATTTATATAAATTTAAAACGCCTAAAATTTCATATTTCTATTCTCGAATTAAATGTCTTCATCGAAAAATTCCTTCCCACTGTGCAGATGAATTATAAATCTATTTAACAAATAAACTGTTTTTAGAGGAAAACAAGTTGCCAAAAACGACAGATTTATTCTTTCATAACAAATATTTGCGCAAACAACATAGTGAAGAAACAATTTTAAGAAGTCATCATTAATTCATCAATAAATAGAATTTATGATAACGCATGAACAATTACAAACAGGGATTTTATCATTTTATACTTTTTACAACAAATAGAGATCCATAAATAATGCTATCAAGCATTCACTCACGACAAGCTAAGCCCTATATGAATCGAACCAACATAAGAGAGACGGGAATATCACCTAAAGCCATGAAAGCGGGTATCCGATTATTTTTTGCGACTAACAACAACTATCAAGATTGACTCTACAAGCTCACTAGAGGACAAACCCTATTGCCATTCTTTGCTATAGGATTCGATGGTATAGTATAAAAAAGAAAACGTGAGACTGATAAAAATCCAACCTACTACCAATAAAAAAGCCACCTAGAAGTAGGTGGCTATTTTCTACGCGACTTGATTGATTAATCGTATTTGTTGAGCATGACCGGCATGATAAGCATGAGTGTATCCTCATTTTCTTGCTTAACACCGGGGAAGAGTAGTCCGGGGCGACTTGGGGTACTTAACTCTAAAAGAACATCCTCAGTACCGAGGGTATTAAGCATTTCGATGAGGAAGCGGGCATTGAAGCCAATTTCCATGTCTTCGCCATCGAATTCGCAAATCAACTTTTCGGATGCACTATTGGCATAGTCCATATCTTCCGCAGCAATCGTAAGCTCTGAGCCTTTGATGCTCATCCTAATTTGATTGGTGGCTTTGTTGGAGTAGATAGAAGTACGTTTAAGCGCACCGAGGAAGTCGTAGCGATTGAGGCGCATTTTGTTGGGATTCTCTGCTGGAATTACAGCGTTGTAATCCGGATATTTCTGATCGATGAGCCTACAAGTGAGGGAGGTGCTTTGAGGCAAGGTCTCATCAGAGTCGTTTTTACCACCTTTGGCTTGAATATCGAAGAAGATATTGCTGGTATTAAAAGCCACCCGCACCATAGATTCGTTATCAGGCAGTGCAGACTTCAACAAGTTCAGGGCCTTTCTCGGAACGATAATCGAACCTTCCATAGGGAGGTCCATGGTCAGGGTGTGGCGAACAAGTTTGTGGGCGTCGGTGGCTACAAAAGAGATGCTTTCCTTCTTCATATCGAAGTTTACCCCAGTCATTGCCAAGCGAAGTTCGTCGGTACTTACAGCGAAGAAAGTAGTTGTGATAGCATGAAGGAGCGCCTTTGCGGGAATCAAGAAAGAATCGGCATCCTCTTCCATGGTTTGAATTTTAGGAAAGTCGCTTCCTATTTCACCTTGGAGACGATAAATCCCATTATCACTTTTTATTTCGATCGCATTAGACTCGTTGATGCTAAAAGTAACCGGTTGCTCCGGCATACTTTTGAGCGTTTCGATGAGGATTTTAGCAGGGACTGCAATAACACCGGTTTTATCCACTCCACGAACCGGGAGAACAGTGGTCATAGAAGTATGTAAATCCGTGGTGCTAATTCTGAGACTATCTTCCTGAATTTCAAAGAGGAAGTTCTCAAGGATTGGCAAGAGGGAGTTGCTGCTGATGACCCCTTGAACGGCCTGAAGGTGTTTAAGCAGGGTGCCTGTAGAAGCAATGAATTTCATGGGCTGGGGAAATTTAGGCTAAAGATAGAAGGCTTTTAGTTTTGAATGAGGTCAGAAGCCTTAAGAAAGATTTTATCTCCGGCAATTCTTTGAATGGTCCCAAAGTCACCGGTTTCTTTTACGTAGAAAAAGTCTCTTTCCAAGTCATCGTAAGGTGAAGGCTCTGAAGTCTGTGGATGGTAAAGTTGTTTTTTTGCAAAAACCGACACGGTTGTAGTTTTTCCGGATTGCTCTACCACTTTAAGGGTTAGTTTAGGTTTAGAGGCCAGTACTTTTTTGCTAATTGGGCCAGGCCTGTCAAAACCTTCAACAGGTATCCAGCGAAACTGCTGAACAAATTGTTTCAGACGGGCAGGGTTTGGATGATTTACAAGTTGTTTGGTGTTGTTATAAAGCAAGGCACCTTGAGGACTTAACTGTACTGAAAAGTTGTATTCAGAAGTATCTATCCAAGCTACTTCAATGGACTTGATGGCTTCTGGAGTTAGCCTCATGATGCTGTTATCTCTCCAGAGCTGTTCATCGGCAAAAAAGCGAGGGCTTAAATAGCCATTGAATCCGGGAATATACACCACATACGGCAGTTCGCTTTCTTCCAATTTCATGAAGGTTCCGGTCATGTCAGGAGTGAAATTACCTACATAAAAAGTGCGCACTTTTTGACCCTTCATATAAATCTCCGTTTTCACACCCATGGTGGACAAATCACGGATTACACCATCGTAAGCAGACCTTGGAACCGGATTTTTGACCCTCATGCGATACAAGGTGCTAAGCATGGTTTTCATGGCATCCTCGCGAACAAGGTATTTATTGTTAACGACCCATTGGCCATTTACGCGCTTTAACGTTGACTTAAAGCCTTTTCTATCGGCAAAGAAAAGTTGGTCTATGGAGGCTGTGTCGGTTACAAAGAAAGCTACATCCTGCTCTTTGAGCGTAGATTTTGAATCTGACAACACCATCCAAACTGCGACAGCTGCTAGGACAATGAAGATCAGGGTATAAAGGAGGGTTTTGTTTTTCATGCTTGAGTTTGGGCGTAACGTCGGGTTCTGCGCCAGCGGAAGATAAAGCCAAAGATGGCGAGCATTAACAAAGGAGCGCCTACGTTTACCAATTGGATCATCACTTTCTGGCGTTGTACTTTTTGGCGATTCAGGAGGCGAAGGGTAATTTCTCTTGCCCTAATTTCCATAAAACCTGCATCATCTAAGAGATAATCCACACAATTAAGCAAGAAGGTTTTATTACCGTAAAGCTGACCGGTAAATCGGTCGAAGCCCAGCGGACTTACTGCTCCGGTGCTTTTATTCACAGAGTTCGCAATCATATCTCCATCCGAAATGACAATCATCTTAGTGGGTGATGATTTTTCCCGGATGGGCATTTTCAGTGAGTCAATCACTTGTTGAGCAAAGCTTCCGATGATTCGGTTTTGGTAAAGGCTTGGGAACTCACCTTCAAGTAAAACTGCCAGATTTTGGTTGGCATTTTTAAACTTTCGGGGATCCGGTTTTTCTTTGATAACTCCCAAGCTTACGCGAGCAGGAGCTGGAAGCACTTTGGTGTAACGAGAACTGGTAAGAAGCACTTGCTTTTTCACCGGATTGTCGATGAGGTCAATGGTTCCTGCGAAGCGAAGTTGGATAGGGTCGATGTTTTTACTGAGTGGATGCTGTCCATTTGGGGTTACTAACGGGTAATAATACCACGGCATCAACTCGGTTTGTGGTCGGTTACCCATTTGCCCAACAACAATAGGGATTGGGGTACAGCGAATATCTTGAATAAGGTCATAATTCAACCTAACGCCATATTTAAACAACATGTCATCGAGGTTGAGGTTGCGGGGAAACGCCATAAATGAAACGCCGCCTTGCATGCTGTCCATGGAGGCATCCACTTGATCAACCAACCACAAGACTCGTCCGCCGCGCATCACGAAGTTGTCGAGCTTATAGCGTGCCCAGTCAGAGAAAGTTGAATCGGGTTTGGCTACCACTACCAGCTTCACATCAGCAGGAATGGGCTCTGGTTTAGACAGTGTGTAAGCCTGTACTTCGTAAAACTCACTCAAGCTGGAGACAAAATCAATGACTGAGCGCCTTGGAAGTTCCCTATTGCCTTCAAGAATTAAGACCTTAGGATTGTTGACTGAAGTAGCCTTTCTAATGCCATTGGCGAATGCGTATTCCAACAACTCCTCGCTGGCGTTGATGGCAGAAAGAGGGTCCTCGCCAGGGCTGTTGTTAACCAAAAAGTTGACAGCGATTTCTTTGCCTTTGTAATAAAGCAAGGCACCCGGCCAGATAATCTGACGATTCAAGCCTCCTTCTTCCTTCACTTGTAAGTCGGTGGGTTGAAGGCCTTTGCGCATCAATTGATCATAAGCTTCGTTGGTGGCTTTATCATTTCCATCCAACGCAGGATTCACAAATTCGAAAGACACCTTTCCTCCAGATTCTTGCCTTAACCGTTCTAGGAGCACCTTAACGCTGCTTTGTAGCTTTCTAAAGCCAGCAGGAAACTCACCTTCGAGATAAACTTTAATGAATAAATCATCCTTGAGGTTAGACGCCATATTCAGCGTAACCGGAGAAAGTGAGTAGCGCTTCTCAGCAGTTAAATCGAGGCGGAAGAAGTAGCGTGAGCCTATGAAATTAACCAGCACCAAAACGGCAGTCAGGAGCAGGAGGCGAATGCGACGTTCCTTGCGAATGCCGGCAGTTTTAGCCTTTTCAGCGGTAGCGGTTTTGGAGGACATAGCGGGTTAGCGTTAAGAAAAAGGCGTTGAGAGAAACAAAATAGAGCACATCGCGGCTATCGATGACACCTTGCGACATGCCTTCGTAATGGCGGGCTATACCTAAGTATTCCAGAACCAACAAGACTTGTTGAGGAAGTTGCATCAAACTCAAAGAATCGAAGGCTGCGTAAAAGAAGAAGCTGAAGAAAACTGCTGTGACGAAAGAGACAATCTGATTGTCGGTAAGAGAAGAACTGAAAAGCCCGATGGCCACAAAAGCGCTTGCCAAACAAAACAGTCCGATGTAAGAACCCAACATAGCACCGGTATCCACATTGCCGATTGGGTCTGCTAAGCGGTAAACGGTAACCGCATAGAGGAAAGTGGGCAGTAAACTCAGGAAAACTAACACCAAACCGGCGAGGTATTTGGCTCCTACAATCTGAAAATCCGTCAATGGGCGAGTCAGCAGGAGCTCGATGGTGCCCGATTTTCTTTCTTCCGCAAAGCTGCGCATGGTTACTGCAGGAATAAGGAAGAGAAAAATCCAGGGAGCCATTACAAACAAGGGGTCCATGTTGGCGAAGTTGAACTCCAGGATGCTGTAATCAGGGAAGACCCAGATAAACAAGCTGGTCACCAGCAGAAACACCCCGATAACCACGTAGGCAATGGGAGAGCTTAAGAAGCTTCTGATTTCTTTGAGAAAGAGCGAATACATGATTAAGATCGGGTCAATTGGCGGAAAACATCTTCCAGTGAACTTTGCTGAACATTGAGACTAAGGATGGCCCGGTTTTGTTTTACGGCCAGGTCGAATATGGCTTTGCGAAGGTCGTTACCTGCTTGGGCTTCCACCTTGTAGCGATTTCCGGATAGCACTTCAACCCGTAAAACCCCGTTTAAGCCACGCAAAAGAGCCACATCAATAGCGCCATCGAGTTCAACCTCTACCAGTTCTTGGCCTTTCTTGCCTCTTTGCAAAGATTCGCGGCTGCCATCGGCTACAATTTTCCCTTTATTGATGATGATGATGCGTGGGCAGAGCGCTTCCACCTCCTGCATGATGTGGGTGCTGAGGATGACAGTTTTTTGCTGACCGATTTCGCGAATCAAATTCCGGATATCGACCAATTGGTTAGGGTCGAGGCCGGAAGTAGGTTCATCGAGGATGAGGACTTCGGGGTCGTGAACGAGGGCTTGGGCCAAACCCACGCGCTGGCGGTATCCTTTGGAGAGCTGTTCAATGCGCTTATGCTGTTCCGGGCCAAGACCGGTAAGTTCGACCATTTGTTTGACTCTGGCTTCCGGATTAGCAAGTTTGTACATCCCGGCTACATGAAGCAGGTATTCCTTCACATACATATCGCCATAGAGCGGATTATGTTCAGGGAGATATCCCACCCTTCGTCTCACTTCGAGTGGACTGGTTCGGGTGTTGAAGTTGCACACTTCTGCTTCGCCCGAAGATTGGGGCATGAAACAGGTAAGGATTTTCATGGTCGTGCTCTTGCCGGCACCGTTAGGTCCGAGCAATCCTACCACTTCGCCATGCCCGATGGAAAAGCTGATGTGGTCGATGGCATTTTGCACGCCATAGGTTTTGGTTAATGATTCAATACGGACTGACATGGTTGTTCTGTTGCCGAAAAGCGCGCAAAATTAAAGTTTTGTGGCATGGGCGTGTTAACTTTGCGCTGCTTTTCCGTAACCTGTAACGTATTCATGGATTCATTCTCCTTTATTGCCAACGCTGACCCAGTCGCCATTGAGGCGCAATATCTGGCTTGGCGAGCACAGCCAGAAGCTGTAGACCCCTCCTGGGCGTCGTTTTTCAAAGGTTTTGACTTTGCTGTCACGCATGGCAACGGAGCCGTTGGCGGGGGCGCCGCTCCCGATCGTGACCACTTGGTGAAAGAACTTCATGTGGTACATTTAATTCACGCCTACCGCACCCGCGGCCATTTACTCTCAAAAACGAACCCAATTCGCCCGAGAAAAGACCGTGATCCAGGTGTTGCACTCCATTATCATATGCTTTCCGATGCTGACCTCGACACCCGTTTTGGTGCAGGAGTGCTCATCGGATTGGAAAATGCCACGCTAAAAACCATCATCGAGAAGCTCGAATCTACCTATACCCGCGCCATCGGCATCGAGTATATGCACATACGAGATACCCATATTCGGGAATGGTGCCGCGATTATTTCGAATCCACTGCTCACAACTACATTATTCCTTTAGAGAAGAAGAAGAGAATTCTCTCCAAGTTGAATGAAGCGGTAGTTTTCGAAAGCTTCCTCCATAAAAAGTATGTTGGTCAAAAGCGTTTCTCGCTTGAAGGAGGAGAGAATACCATTCCGGCACTCGATGCTTTGATCAATAAATCAGCTTCACTCGGTGTTGAAATGGTAGCCATCGGAATGGCACACCGCGGACGATTGAATGTGCTTGCCAACACTTTGGGCAAAACCTACGAATACATCTTCAACGAATTTGAAGGAAACACCTTAGCCGACACCACTTTTGGTGATGGCGATGTGAAATATCACCTCGGCTTTTCTTCTTTGGTAAAAACATCAGAAGGAAAAGACGTAAGGCTCGAATTGGTTCCGAATCCTTCTCACTTGGAAGCGGTCAATCCGGTCATTGAAGGCTATGTAAGAGGCGAAGCTGAGTTAATGTACGAAGGCGATCTTTCTCGCGTACTTCCCATCTTGATTCATGGCGATGCCGCTCTTGCCGGCCAAGGAATTGTTTACGAAGTAGCGCAGATGTCGCAACTACGCGGCTACCAAACCGGAGGTACGGTTCACTTTGTCATCAACAACCAAATCGGTTTTACCACAGATTTTGACGATGCACGTTCTTCTGACTATTCAACAGCCGTAGCTAAAGTAGTAGATGCACCGGTCATTCATGTGAATGGAGACGATGCAGAAGCGGTGGTTTATGCCATGGAATTCGCAGCAGCTTTCCGCCAGAAGTTTAACCGTGATGTATATGTGGACATGCTTTGCTATCGCCGCCACGGCCATAACGAAAGCGATGAGCCAAAATTCACCCAACCTTCGTTGTATGCGTTAATCGACAAGCATCCAAACCCAAGAGAAGTCTATAATCAGGCACTAATCGCTAGAGGAGAGATTGATGCGGACTTAGCGAAAACCTACGAAAAAAACTTCCAGAGTCTGCTTCAGGATCGCTTGAACATGGTGAAGCAAAAGCAATTACCTGAGCTCAAAACATTCATCGACCAAGAGTGGGCTCAAATGCGAAAATCAACTCCGGAAGATTTTCGCCAATCCCCTTCCACGGCAATCACTGCCGAGCAAATCAAACAAGTAGGCGATGCGCTTACCAGCTACCCTGCTAACATCAGCCCAATCAAGAAAGTACAGAAGCTAATAGACGAGAGACGTCAGATGTTAGCTGATGGAAAAATCAACTGGGCTTTGGGCGAATTGCTTGCTTATGGCAGCATTTTACTTGATGGAAAACCCGTTCGTTTGAGTGGACAGGATGTGGAACGAGGCACCTTCTCACATCGTCATGCCCTCATCCGTGATGAAAAGACCTCCGAGCGATATAACCCGCTCAGCCAAATCGCTCAAGGCAAAGCGAAGTTCAGTGTTTACAACTCTTTGCTCTCCGAGTACGCAGTTTTAGGCTTTGAATACGGCTATTCGCTGGCTTCACCCCATGGTTTAACCATTTGGGAAGCGCAGTTTGGCGATTTTGCCAACGGTGCACAAACCGTTATCGACCAGTTCCTCTCCTCGGGAGAATCGAAATGGCAGAAAATGAGCGGTTTGGTGATGTTGTTACCCCACGGCTATGAAGGCCAAGGACCTGAGCACTCCAACGCTCGCCCGGAACGCTTCCTTCAATTATCGGCAGAATACAACATGGTAGTGGCGAATGTGACTACACCGGCTAATTTCTTCCACCTGATTCGTCGTCAGATGGCTTGGCCCTTCCGCAAACCGTTGGTGGTAATGTCGCCGAAAGCCTTGCTTCGTCACCCCCTTTGTGTTTCTTCTTTGAAAGAAGTTGAACAAGGCCAATTCCAGGAACTTATTGTAGATGAATGTGTTGACAAGAAAGTGAAACGCGTACTCTTCTGTTCCGGAAAAATCTACTACGACTTGCTTAACCGTAAGTTGGCAGAACAGAGAGAGGATATCGCCCTCGTAAGAGTAGAGCAGCTCCATCCGATGCCAGAGCAAAAAATCGAAGAGGTATATGCCCGTTTTCCCAAAGCCGAATACTACTGGGTACAGGAAGAGCCGAAAAATATGGGCTATTGGACGTATATCTTGCGTTACGAACCTAACCAGAAAATGAAGTTGATTTCACGCAAGGCTAGCGCATCACCTGCAACGGGCTATGCCAAAGTACACGAGCGTGAGCAACAAGAGATTCTCGACAAGGCCTTTCAAATTTAACCGACCCCTCAGAACCCCAACCCTATGTTGATTGAAGTTAAAATCCCTGCTTTAGGGGAATCGATATCAGAAGTAACCATTTCCCGCTGGATGAAGAAATCCGGAGAAAGAGTTGAAATGGACGAAGTACTCTGTGAAGTGGAAACCGACAAAGCAACCATGGAGCTGAACGCGGAAGCAGGCGGAGTCCTTCAAATTCTTGCGGAAGAAGGCAAGACGCTGGTTATCGGCGACCTTATCTGCACCCTCGACACCGAAGGTGCTGCAGCCGCTGCTCCTGCTCCTGTTGCTGCGCCTGAGACCGCTCCAACTGCTGCACCCGCAGCAGCTTCCAACACCACCTATGCTTCCGGACACCCCTCGCCTGCTGCCGGAAAAATTCTTGCAGAAAAAGGCATTGATCCTGCTACCGTAAACGGCAGTGGTCGAGATGGTAGAATTACCAAAGCAGATGCAGAAAATGCTCAAGCAGCTCCTGCAAAAGCAACTGCTCCCGCAGCACCGGCTATTCCAGCCGCTCCGGCTGCTCCCGCAGCTCCGGCAGGCGCTAGAAACAGCCGTCGTGAGAAAATGACGACGCTGCGCAAAACCATCTCTAGAAGATTGGTAGCCGTGAAAAACGAAACGGCTATGTTGACCACGTTTAACGAAATCAACATGGGCCCCGTGATGGAGCTTAGAAGCCGTTATAAAGACAAATTCAAGGAGAAACACGGTATCGGTCTTGGCTTTATGTCGTTCTTCACCAAAGCAGTATCTATCGCTCTGAAAGAATGGCCAGCGGTAAATGCCATGATTGACGGAGAAGAAATCGTTTACAACGATTATTGCGACATCAGCATCGCAGTTTCAGCACCCAAAGGATTGGTAGTTCCAGTCATTCGCAATGCAGAAAAACTTAGCCTTGCAGATATTGAAAGAGAAGTTTCATCGTTAGCTAAAAAAGCTCGTGAGAACAAACTCACCATCGATGAGATGACCGGAGGAACCTTCACCATCACCAATGGCGGGGTATTTGGCTCCATGCTATCTACTCCCATTATCAATGCGCCACAATCTGCCATTTTGGGCATGCACAACATCGTAGAACGCCCAATTGCCTTGAATGGCGAAGTGGTAATTCGTCCGGTGATGTACGTGGCACTTTCTTACGACCACCGCATCATCGATGGCCGCGAGTCAGTGTCTTTCTTGTATCGGGTGAAAGAATTGTTAGAAGATCCAGCAAGGATGCTTCTCGATATCTAAACCTTGAAATGTTGGAATGACGTTAAAAAAACTGGAACGGTTTTTGAAAATCGCCGACAGAATTAAATTTGAAACAATAAAAAACGAACCATGAAAAAAATTCTCTTCGCACTCTTCCTTGCAGTAGGTGCTACTGCAACTGTTTCAGCTCAATCTAAACCAGCTGAAGACAAGAATGCACCAGACATTAAATTCGAAAAAGAAGTGCATGACTTCGGTACCATCACCGAAGGTACGCAAGCTACTTACGAGTTTAAGTTTACCAATTCAGGTGGCAAAGAGCCGCTGATTCTGACTAATGTTCAGGCTTCTTGCGGATGTACCACTCCATCTTACACCAAAGAGCCAGTAGGTAAAGGAAAATCCGGAAGCGTGAAAGCAGTTTACAATTCCAGCGGACGTCCAGGCCCATTCACCAAAACCATCACCGTTTCTTCTAATGCTAAAGGTGGTAATAATGTGAAGCTGCTTACCATCAAAGGAAACGTTGAAAAAGTTCCTACTACTCCGGTACAACCAGACAACAGCCCAGTAAAGGCCAACTAAGTCTGAGGAGAAATTCCTAACACAGCAACGGCTGTCGCGTATATTTGCGGCAGCCGTTTTTTTATGCCCAAAATTTCAACACGCGGAGTCGAAATGCCGGCTTCGCCTATCCGACGATTGATACCCTTTGCCGAAGCCGCTAAAAAGCGAGGTACGCATATCTTTCATCTCAACATTGGCCAGCCTGATATTGAAACCCCTGACACCTTTTTAGCTGCCATTAAAAATGCTGACTTAAAGGTGGTAGAGTATTCACATTCCGCAGGAAATGAAAGCTACCGCAAGAAAGTGGCATCTTACTATCAATCGAAAGGACTTTCGGTAAACACCACCGATGTGATGATTACCACTGGAGGTTCAGAGGCCATTCTCTTTGCTATGATGAGCTGCTTGGACCCAGGCGATGAGGTGATCATTCCGGAACCCTTCTACGCCAACTATAATGGTTTTGCTCGTGCAGCAGGCGTGGTAGTGGTACCGGTAACCGCTCATATTGAAACGGGCTTCGCCCTACCTCCTATTGAGGAATTTGAAAAGAAGATTACTTCAAAAACCAAGGCTATCATCATCTGTAACCCCAATAACCCCACCGGTTATTTGTACAGCAAAGAAGAATTGGAGCGATTACGCGATGTAGTTACTCGCCACGATCTCTTCTTGTTTTCAGATGAAGTTTACCGAGAGTTTTGCTACGAGAACCAAATTCACACCTCGGTTTTATCCATCGAAGGACTTGAAGCCCATGCGATAGTGGTTGATTCTATCTCCAAACGGTACAGCGCTTGTGGCGCTCGTATTGGCTGGATGGTGAGTAAAAATGCTGCCGTTATGGCGGCTGCACTTAAGTTTGGTCAAGCGCGATTATCGCCACCTACTTACGAACAAATTGGCGGAGAAGCCGCTATTGATACGCCTCAATCCTACTTTGACCATGTTTTAGACGAGTATGTTCAGCGCAGGGACTTGGTAGTGAAGGCACTTCGTGCCATGCCGGGAGTGGTTTGTCCGAACCCCGGAGGCGCTTTTTATGCCACAGTTCGCCTGCCTATTGATGACAGTGATGCGTTCTGCCAGTGGATGCTGGAGCATTTCTCCCACCAAGGGAAAACGGTTATGATGGCACCTGCAACCGGATTTTACGCAACTCCCGGACTTGGGAAAGATGAGGTCCGAATTGCGTATGTGCTGAATCTTCAGGATTTGCAAGAAGCGATGGAAGCTTTAGCAGAAGCGCTTAAGGCTTATCCTGGTAAGACTAACTAAGTTGTTTTTAAACCCGGCCTCGTCATGATTAGTTTGTCGAGGCCGGGCCCATAACCATCGTGCTGGTATGAAACCAGCTCAAACCCATACTTCGCAAAAAAGCCACCAGCATGCTGGCTGGTATCCAGTGAGATGGCTTTTTCAGGCCAGTTAGCATCGACATATCTCAATCGGTGCATCAATAGCTCTTTTCCTAAGCCGTTTTTTTGATGTAATCGAGCAACCATTCCCCAAATCAATACGGTTTTCTCAGGTTCAAGCCTAGATGGGCCTATACCCCCACAGCCTACCACTGCATCGTTGACTTCGACCACCCAATAAGGACATTCCGGATTGAAGCTCGTTTGGCGAAGTAAAAACTCATCAAAGTCTCCCACTTCGGATGGCAAAAAGTCGCGAGGCACATTAGACTTTATCACTTCGAGACAAGCGCCGTGGTCGGATGGCAGATAAGGTCTAATGATCATAACGTTTGTTTATCAGATGCTATTAAAGCTTATCTAATCACTTTATTTAATGGTTTCCCTTTGGCCAGTTCATCGATGAGCTTGTCGAGATAACGGATATTTCGGCTTAAAGGATTGGCGATTTCTTCCACCCTATAACCGCAAATTACCCCTTTGATGTTTGAAGCATTTGGGGGAATGTTGGCTCGCTCGAAAAACGTTTTGAAAGTAGCCTTTTCTTCCATAAGCTGTTGAAGATCCGTTTCAGTAAAACCCGTTAACCAATGAATCACTTGATAAAGCTCGTCTAGCGTTCTGCCTTTTTTCAGAACCTTATTCACGTAATGCGGAAAAACCGATGCGAACGTGAGGTTAGCCATGCGTTCGTCTTGAGCGGTAGTGGTGGTCATGAGGTAGTGGGTGGATGAGTAAAAATCGAGTAGGAAGGTAGGGATTATTTCCCTACCTGTCCTCTCACACCACCGTGCGTACCGTTCGGTACACGGCGGTTTGCTAGAATAATTGGAGCT
>JAIXUI010000020.1 GCA_027484125.1 Bacteroidota bacterium
CCTCTACCACTACCCCAATAGCTTCAACCAAGGCGGATCTATAAGCAACCCCAAAAATATACGCAAGTTACAGCCGATAAATACTCAAGTTCGGGGGAGTTGCGTATACAGGGATGTTAGCGGTAAGCAATAATACACTGAATATGATACAAGATGACCCTATAATCCTTGACGCTTTTTCTAAAGAGTTCAATTCGAGATTTAGCACTTTAGACTTCATAGATAACTCGGATAAGCTAATGGATATTCTGAACAAAAAGGTTAAAACTGATATAAGGCATTCAATACTTCTGCCGTGCGGAGATGATAAAATATTCAACCACCTTATTTCTTTTCGATATAATAATTTGATTTCTCAAATAATCAAAAGAGTAAAGATTGAAGAGGAGACCATAGACAATTATTTATCTGAAATGCAAGCCGAAATGGTTCAAATTTATTCTGATTGCTTGTTGGCAATGGTAAACATTACAACAATTGAAATTAATGGCACTAACAAATCATTTGACATAAAATGCCCTGAACTGCTCGTAGAGTTGCTGTGGTCGCCAATTTCACAATTTCACACTCAAGTACTATTCGAGCTTGAACACTTAGACAAATTGGTTGAAATGAATAGACATTATATGGAAATGACCTCTGACAATCCTGTTACTTCAAATTTATTTATTAACTCAAAAACATCAACAGCTTACTCTTATTTTATCCTTGCATTCATTGCCGAAAATCTAAATATCCCCTTAAAACTGTAAATAGGTCATGCAAAGTATCGAGTTATCTGACATAAGGAATAAGTATCCTGGATTTTACAATATTTATCCAATTGAAAATGAAATAAGTATTCATTCTCTAACTAGTGGTGTTCTTCAAAAGAAAGACGGCGAGCACATTCTTGACGATTATTATGGAAGAATAGTAAACAAAAGTTGGGTCTCTCCCTATGGGGATGGGGAAAAGTTAGGTTATTATATTCGACACTATGAAGACAAAATAATCGACACTTTAAGAGTTCCTTTTCGAAAAATACCAATTTTTGAATTAAATGAATTAAGTCACATTGAAGAACTAATCGAAAAAATAGTTAGCGAAAACCAATCCTATTCAATTCTATTACGAGGACAAGTGAATTACTATCCCGTTTTACGAGAAAAGGAAGAAATTGCTTTCCTATACGGAGCTGAATCCGTGAAAGAGCCATCCTTTCAACCTAGTTTTTTACGAAGCAACTTTAATGAAACATTTATTTATAGTCTATGGCATAGTCAGACAGCACTTTTACTTCACGATGTTGGAGTTGATTTATCAAAAGTATTAAGTGCCGCGCAACTAAGAGAGTATTATGACGATTTAATTAAAATTAAAGGTTCACCACATTTTACCGCAATAGCTTTAGGCCTAGCCCAACACTATGGAATGCCGAGTATAGGTATGGATTTAACTAAAGACTTAAAGGTTGCACTATGGTTTGCAACAAACCTTTTAGACATTGATGATAATGGTCTTGCGACAACTTATCCCACCACGGACTTTAGCAATTCAACTTTGTACATTTTTAGATGTCCGAAGGATGCTGTTTTTTCACACAAAGATATAAAACCAAAGTACGTAAAAAACACAAGGCCAGACAGACAGGATGCATGGTTTAGTCATGTGGGTTGGGGACATGCAAAAAATCAGCTTGCAAGCTATTTGGTTTGTGGTGTCAGATTGAAGCCAAGCATTCTGAATATTTTTGAATCGAACTACGCTAGCTATTTATTTCCAAATAGAGACGAGGATGTTGTACTAAATTCTTTTTTAGATATTATTGATAATCCAAAATATAAAGGAGAAGTTCGCAGGGCTTTAAAAAAAATATATGTATTAAAAGAATAAATGCCTACCGCCAACATCCCTCCGAGTAGCCTCAGTCCCACTAACAAAAAGTCCCAGTGCAAGCATTCTTGACTGGGGCTTTTGCATGACTCGGTGTTGAGCGATGCCTGCTGTTGAATTGTGAGCGTGAGGAGGGGGAAGTGTGTTCTTTAGGGGGAGAAGTAGCTGCCATTCCGGCATATTGACCCCATCAACAAGCCTTCACCACCCACCTCTTAGAGCAAGGCACCGACCTGCGCTACATTCAATCCCACCAGGGCCACGAAAGCAGCAAAACCACCGAAATCTATACCACCAATCACTCCCCCAAGGATTCGAACAAATAAAAAGCCTCATAGACCACCTCGAATTATAAGATTTTCTAACTTAGCACAACAGAGCTAGCAGCATCATGAAACCTCTAAAGAGCCTCCAACACCCCAAACCGATGCAAGCTGTTACCAACGCTTCCTCAACTACCCCATTAGGTTCTACCAAGGCGGATATCTACGCAAGTTTGGAGGAGTTGCGTATACTGGGATGTTAGCTGCAACCTTGAAGAAAACTAAAATAATAAATATTCCATATGGACATTGAACCGAAATTAAAACCATTATATGCAAATCTTAAAAGGCTCAAAATTGGCGAGTACCTTAATACGAAGGAGTTTGAATTATTTGCAATTGAAAACAACATTGATGAAATCTGGAATGATTGCAAAAGAGAAGTAAATAGACGAAGTAATGTTATAATTCTTGGTTATCACAACACTGAAGAAGCTTTTTTGCTTCTGATGAGCGCTTGGTATGATCAAGACTATGACACATTTGACGAATTTATTACTGCAATCTTAATCAATTTCGCAAAATGGCATCAAACAAAACTTGACTATACAGGGATAATAAATAACCTAAAACAAATTGGCTTGACAAGAGAAAATGTTTTATCCTTTACAAAAGACTTCCGAAAAATTCAAGAAAATAAACCGGCAAAAAATGAGGACGTAAAAATCAAGCTTGGTAAGGACCAACCAAACATCACAATTAACAACAAGAAAATATTTGTTGTTCACGGTAGAGACGATAAATCTAGACTTGAACTTTGTAATATCTTGAAAGATGACTTTAAACTAGAGCCTGTAGTATTGCAGGACAAGCCCAATAACACAATTGACACAATCATTTCAAAATTTGAAAGATTAGCAAGTGAGTGTTCTGCAGCTATAGTATTATTTACACCTGACGATGATGCAGAAGGGAATAAAAGAGCTAGACAAAATGTGATTTTCGAACTAGGTTATTTTCTTGGCAAGTTTCAAGACCAGGAAAACAGACGTATCATTATTTTGAAAAAAGGATCTATTGAAATTCCTTCAGACATTTCAGGAGTATTGTATTTAGAATATACCAAAGCTGTTAAGGAGTCATTTTACGACCTAAAAAAACAACTGGAGCATTGGGGTTATAACGTTTAGACGAAAAAGGCAGCCGCCAACACTCATCCAAGCAGCCTCAGTCCCACTAACCCAAACCCCCAGAACAAGCCTTCTTGATTGAGGCTTTTGCATGACGAAGAATAAGCTGCACTTACAGAAAGAGGGGTAACCTACTGTGCTCATCCTCATATGCAGCAAACCGCTCATACATGCACCTAAGCGTTATCCAAGAAATCCTTCCTTTGCTCAACCGTTATGTATAAGATTATTTATCTTAGCCATACGGAGCAAGCAGCACCATGGAATCTCTACAAAGCACCCAGCAAATGGGCATGTGGCTTAGCACCAGCGAAGCTCTTCTTGCCAACACCAGCGCCTCCTGCAAGTCGGATATACGCGAGTTTAGAAGGGATATGGATAGTGGGATGTCGTCCTCAATTTTAATAAAGAATAAATCCCACCAATAGCACCTACTAATTACCTAATAGAAATAAACAATGGCAAAATACATCAATCCTTATACTGATTTTGGTTTTAAAAAACTCTTTGGAGAAGAGGGCAACAAAGATCTTCTAATAGATTTTTTGAACCAACTTTTACCTGAGCATCACCAGATAGCAGACTTAAATTTTCGCAATGTTGAAAATATGGCTGATTTGTCAGTAGAACGAAAAGCAATTTTTGACATACATTGCAAAGCTATTTCAGGCGAAAGATTTATCGTAGAAATGCAGAAGGCAAAGGTCAAATATTTCAAAGATCGAAGTTTATTTTATGTAACATTTCCAATCCGAGAGCAGGCCCAAACTGGAGAATGGAATTTTAGATTAGAACCTATATATTTTGTAGCTATTCTTGATTTTGAGTACGATGAAGCAGAGGAAAGACGCAAGTTTCGCCGTGATGTAGCATTGAAAGACCAAGATGGAGATTTGTTTTTTGACAAACTATATTTCAAATTTTTGCAAATGCCTTTGTTCAGACTGCAAGAACACGAACTCGAAACCAAATTTGATAAATGGTGTTACTTTTTAAAGAACTTAGAAAGTTTTGATCATATCCCAAATATTTTGAACGAGCCTATTTTTCGAAAAGCCTTTGGAACAGCAGAATTAGCAAGTCTAAGTGCTGAACAGCGGGCTATTTATGAAGAAAATCTTATTCAGTATTGGGGAATGAAAAGTGCTTTGGAAACAGCAGTGGAGGAACGAGAAATTGAAATTGCCAAAAGTTTATTTCAAACATCGTTATCAAATGAAGAAATAGCCAAACATACAGGCTTAACAGTTGAACAAATAAAAGCATTGCGTAACGATACAAAGAAAAACGGATGATAAGGTTAGCGAGTAGCCTCAAATTAGGCATGCTTGACTGGGGCTTTTGCATGACTCGGTGTTGGGCGACGCCTGCTGTTGAATCTTGAGCGTGAGAAGGGGGGGAGTGTTCTTAGGGGGATAAGTAGCTGCCATTCCGGCATATTGACCCCATCAACAAGCCTTCACCACCCACCTCTTAGAGCAAGGCACCGACCTGCGCTACATCCAATCCCTCTTGTGCCACGAAAGCAGCAGAACCACCGAAATCTACACCACCAATCACTCCCCCAAGGATTCGAACAAATAAAAATCCCCATAGATCACCTCGAACTATAAGATTTTCTATTTTAGTACAACGAAGCAAGCAGCAACATAAAACCACTAAAAAGCCTCAAACACCCCAGTCCGATGCAAGCAGTTACCCACGCCTCTACCACTACCCCAATAGCTTCAACCAAGGCGGATCTATAAGCAACCCCAAAAATATACGCAAGTTACAGCCGATAAATACTCAAGTTCGGGGGAGTTGCGTATACAGGGATGTTA
>JAIXUI010000011.1 GCA_027484125.1 Bacteroidota bacterium
AGGAGAATTCCAGTTTCCGCTACCCACAGAGGTAACAGTAGGAGCAGATATAGTAGAACCTGAAACAGCTGCAAAGGCAGAAGAAAACTGTCCTTCATTTACTGCATAAATGCGGTACAAATAAGTAGTTCCGGATAGCAAACCATTGTCGGTAAAATTGGTCGCATTAGCCGGCATGTTGGCGACGTAATTATACGTAGTACCACCATCATCAGAACGATAGATGGCATATCCGGTTTCTAAAGGAGCTGAAACTGCGTTATCAGTCCAAGAGAAAGACATGGTAGTGGTAGTAGCACTAACAAAAGTTCCACCTGAAGGACCTGTTGGGGCACTTACTGGTGGAGTGAAGGTGATTTTACTGTTAGAAGCTGGAACAGTTACCAGCGCATTACTTGGTGAATTGGAGAAAAACGTAGTGTTCTCAATATTCTGAGTAAGGAGCTGATTGGGTGCTTGAGTAGTAATAGTAGTAACTAAACCAGCCGTGTAAGTTGGCGAAATGGTTGGAGAACCTAACGCCATGTTACCGTAACTGAATTCAATAACCCCGGTAGTTTCATAAAGAATTGCCTGGAAATTAAAGGATTGATTCGTGGCTGTAACCCCAGCAGTGCGAACATCAGCCCACTCAACCACCAAGCGGCGGTTAGGAGCAGTGCCCAAAGTTTGATATCGTACACAAGCTGAAGCACTAGTATTTACGGTTCCAATTGTGAGGTTATCATAGAAAGGAGCAATAGTCAATGGCGACCCCCCACCCAAGTTGGTAGAGAAAAGCGAGTTGTCTGAACCATATCCGATCAAAGTACTTGCACCAGTAATGCTTGCTGGGATTGAGTTCAAGGAAATGAACCCTTCCAAGCTCGCATGGAACTGGGTGTAAGGAACGCCGGCGTAAACAAAGGTGAATCCGATTGGATTCTGACTGCTAAGGTTCTCAGTGCTGTTACCATTTCGCCAATTGGTTACCGAAGTACCGGATATGGAAATGGTGCTGTAGCTCTGACCCGTTTGTCGTGAGACGGAGTAGTTCGCAAGGGATTGCGCATCTACCCGCGTCGCAAACAACAACAGCAGTGCGGCCCACATAGCCCCTTTCAGGACCTGGCCGAATCTGTAAGTGTTCTTCATATAGTTTGGGTTTGGGTTTTGTTTGTTATGGTTTTGGTGTGGGGGTTTTGGCAGCTTGAAATGCTGCTTTATTGAAGGAAGGCCATTTTTTCTTACACCAACTCAACAAGGCAGATTCCGCTGAAAACGAATCCGCTTTGGGCGAATCATGGTCTTTATTCTCTTGATACCAAGATTCCGCTTGTGGCAGTTGTTCTACCTGATACAGCACCACGTGAGGCGCAGGACGGTAAGATAAAGGCCTACAGCCTGGCAGCTCAGGCGGCTGAAATGGCTTGGCTTTAACAGGAGCAACCTTCCCATTTACTTTCGCCTGAGGAAGCTGAAGCACTATCCACTCCATAGGAGGAGGCATCTCTGCATGAGGTGAAGCCATGGCCTCAGCCTCTACTCCCTGACCAACCAGCTTGCCACTGGTCAAAAGAGTAAGCATCAAAAGTGAAAACAGATTTCTCATCGTTCTTCCAAGTTAAGTTTTGGTTAATACACTGAGCCCTTCTTAACACTATTTAGCTTTTAAAATTAGAAAATAAGGTTTAGAGGATAATTACACTTATTTATCCTTTATCTATGTGTGTTTAAACAATTAAAGAAGATTAACTTGACACCTAACACGAAGGCTGTGCGCCCTGGTAATGCGATAAAATACGCCTAAAATCTGCCGCCATATATAAGTACTAACTGCACCATCTATATCAGATGCTGGATTAGCCTATTGGCTTTATCCTCATTATGAAATACCTTCATTAATTGACGCCGATAGTCCCACTCATCATCAGTTAAGGAAGGATTTAGTTGCATAATCAAGGCTGGTAATTGGTTCCAGTCTTTCAAAATTGTAACTGCGTTCTCTAAACCGGTTCCCGAAACCATATTTGGATTGGCTATGACCCTTCCGCCCTGAAACAATACATTAAGAAACTTCAGCTTTATACCGGTTGGTTGTGGTGTGAACATGAGATGCCAGCCAGCTGACGCTATCAATTCATCCATTTTACTGTCTTCCGGGTTAGGGATAATTTCTATTTGTGGGGAGGCATAAGCCAAAAGGGACTTAGCTGGAAACCTTCCGGCAATTACCAATGGTGGAAGCGCTGGATGTTTTTCCCATAATTGAACAAGCATCAGGGCAGTAACCGCGTTTTCCTGAATGGCTAAGTTGCCATGATAAAGCGCAAAGGAACCGCCACCTGCTCCTATCCTAATATGATCGTAAGGGGTGAAGGATGGAATCCAATCGTGTTTTATCCTTGAAAACTTCTGCCTGAAATAACGTTGATCTTCCAACGACACATTGCAGAAAAGTGAAGCAGCGTTGAGTTGAGACTCCCAGCTTTCCAGCCTACGAGCATCTTCTAGAAAATACCATCGCTTCCAAGTTCGATTTTCATGCTTAGCTAAATGTCTATAATAATCATGCTCGATATTACTCTCCCGAAAAATCTTCTTTCTTTTTTCTAAGGATGGATGAGCTATGAATCTGGTAGTATGGAGACTTTCAAACAATACTGTTGAAGAATCCCTGTTCAAGTTTTTGAGCAAATCTAAATTACTTCGGGAAGTAACCGTGTAGGGAAGTCCATTAGCGAGCGCGCTCCACCCTATTCTTCGTTTATACAGGGTAATATTCTCACAAACACTTTCTAGTTCAGGAGTGATGGTTCTTCCTTGGTAGGCCCACGCATGCAAACTCACTTTTACGCCTAGCTTTTTCAGCCACCTTAGCTTATGATAAACATCCTGCACACCTCCATAATCAGCCGGATATGGAATAGCGAATGAAACGATATGAACACTAAGATTATTTAACCCTATCATCGTACCATTTTATCATTCGCCCGGCCTCAATTTCCCAATTATATCTTGCTCTTAATTTAATTGCATTATCAACTAACTTTTTATGATGGCTTTCATTCAATAATTTATTAATCGCCTTGATTAAATCCTCTTTTGAATAATGATCTATCAATTCAGATACTTGTGGACTATTCAATGCCTTATATTCCGGATAATTCATATTAATCTGCGGAAGGCCTGCTTGCAAGTAATCTCCAAATTTATTTGCTAATGAATAATAATAATTTAGTCCTTTATTTTCTAGTAAATTAATTCCTATCCAAGCCTGATCAGTTATCGCTTTCAATTCATCCGGATAAACCTTTCCCAATAATTTAATTCTTTCTGAAGCTTTACTATTTCCTATTAATCGCTGTAATTTTTCTTTTAAATAACCATCTCCAACAATGTATAAATACACATCTTCAAAATAAGGCATAACTTCTATCGCTATTTCCAGTCCACGCCCTTCATTTAAATCACCTTGATATAAAATAATTTTAGGTATACAAAAAGAAGTTGGAATATGAAAACGTTGAACAGGAAAATTACGAGCAACCATACAATCCAAATGCGGATATAACTTCCTGAAATGATGAGCAACACTTTCACTGACTGTACTTAAAAACTTGAGCCGTGAAAGGAAGATCTTTTCCAATTTCAGCCAAATAAATTTTTTCCATCTCCTTTCTTGCAATTCAGGAACTTCAGGAAAATATTCATGCGCTTCATAAAACCAACGTTCAGGCGTATGGCGTCTAAGCAACCAACCCGTAGCAAGTGTATCCAAATCAACATTCACTATTACCACCTCATCGGATAGTTGACGAAGGTACCGCCACAATGCCCAATTTAAAGACAGATAAAACAACGGCCCATGATGAAAAGAAAGCTTCAATCTCACCTGTTTAAAAGGATGTTCTTTTAAAGGCAAAGAATCAGGCTTTTCTCTTCCTACTAAGGTAACCTCCCAACCTTGCTGGGCAAAACTGGTTGCAATGCGAATCATGCGCTGATCGGTAACCAGATCATTGCTAACTGTAAAAACGATAGCTCGGGTACTACCCATTCGACGGCACTCTTAATCGCTCAAAGGTAAGCTCTAACTCTCCCGATTTCCATATTAGTTCACCTAACTGAGCCAGTGCGTCTCTGTCTTCTTCCAATACCATAGCGAAAATATTACAAGCATCAACACCTTTCCCTTCTCCATAATAAATGCCTAAACAATTTATAGTGGAAGTTCTTTTAGCCGATTCTGGACCTACAACCACCTCACCTGAACAAACCCAAACACTGGCATTTTCTTGAATCACGTTAATCGGAGGCATATCGCCAGTCCAAATTTCTGAACCTGAATATCTTGCATGTAAAAAGAGTCTGGAAAAAGGCAATTGTTTAGCAAATGCTTCACATGTCAGTGGCGCATGATCCAGATAATACTGAAACCTAATTCGAACCCCATCAGGGGTATATAGATAAAATCCTGCTTCTGACATGCTTCAATGAATCTTTCGCGAATTACGGAAATGGAAATGCACATTCCTAAATCAAAGGACGTTAATATCCCTTCAAACGTCAGCCACTGTTATAAAAGCGCCCTTCTAAACATAACTTCTTTGCGCTTAGTTGCCAGCCATCAAGTATGAGAGCATACAACGAATATTGACAAGGCCGAACTAATGAATTTTTAATATACATATCCTGGCAATCTGAGTATTTTACGCCCTCATAGAGCTTCTCATGCGCATACTATTAATTTTTACGAGCCTCCTCCTTTCAAATGCCTTAAAAGCTCAAACAGCAGAGTTGCTATGTGAAAAAGCCTATGAAGCTTGCAAGTCTATCCAACAAACAGAAGCCACCTTACAAGCAACCATCCAAAGTGGCATAGCGCAAAATCTGCAGGAACTGAAAGCTGAGACATTCAGCAGCATGTTTACCTTAACTCAAAACCCGGCTTCCAAGTTTTCTCTCTATCAGTTTTATAGTGAAACATGGCGTGCCAATAAACGTACTAGCGGGGTGTATTTCGGCGAAGGGCGCTTGATTCGCTATTTTGAAGCTGACAGCCAGATTACCGAACAAATTTTTCAGGGAAAGCAGCAAAAGCCTGTACTAGAGCCACACCAAATTTTTTTGCCTTGGGTGGAAAGTGCCAACTTCTTTCTCCTTCCGCAGGACCGACTGGATGCAGGAGTGATATTTCTTGAACGCGCCGGAGACACTATGGTGAACAACACCGCATGTGATTTAGTAGTCATGGAGCGGGATTTAAGCACAGCTGAGCGTGTACTGCCACCACACACCTTCCGAATTGCCTTAAGAAAAACAGACGGTCTTCCGATTGCCTACCAGATGAGTTGGCAAATGGGAGAAGAAGAAAATAAGTTCATTTACAAAGGAGATTTTTCAATTCGTGTTATGAAACCCAAAGCTGGAATTAAGCCTGTTAAATTCGAGGCTTTACCCACTTGGGTGAAAGCCAAGCTAAAGAAATCTGCTACTAAAAGAAAGTAAACTAGGCCGAACCTGTAGAGCCCTCAGGCTGTAACAAATCAGAGCCGGTAAGTTTAAGAATCCAACGCATCATAGGGCCGGACGTCATAGAAGTGACTAAAGCCATGATGACAAGCGCAACGAACATATCCTCACGAATCAATCCAGCTTGTAAAGCCAGCGAAGCTAGGATAATTTCCATCGCACCGCGTGCATTCATTCCAAAGCCTACCACCAGGGATTCTGACCAAGGATAGCCGGAAGAACGAGCCGCTAAAGTACAGCCAATCAGCTTCCCGGCCATGGCAAGCACTAAAACCAGCAAACAAAGTACAGGATTGAAATGCTCGGTAAAACTGACCTTCAAGCCAATAGAAACGAAAAATACCGGCGCGAAAATGTTGGTTACAAAAACATGAATAATCTCTCGAACTTTTGCGTTCATGTGCTCAGATTCACCGAGTGAAACGCCCATGATGAAAGCACCGAAAATGGCGTGAATGCCGAGATGCTCGGTGAGCGCGGCAGCAAAAAACGCCAATGCAATTGTGACCCCCATGATGCCACCCGGCCAAGAAAAATATTGATTGATTTTGGGAAGGATAAGGTTGAAAATCCTTTTTCCTAGGGTTATCATCAAAATCGCAAAAGCCAATGTATATCCGGCATTGATTACTATTCCACTGAACGACACATTTTCGCCCATCATACCTAAGATAACGGAGAAAATAAGCCAACCGAGAAAGTCATCGACCATGGCGGAAGAAATAATCAACATGCCCACATTGGTTTTAAAAATTTTCAAATCCATGAGGGTCCTAGCAATAACTGGCAATGCACTAATGCTCAAAGCAGTTCCGAGAAAAAGAGAGAATAATAGCGGAGAAGTTCCTGTTTGCCCGAACCAGTGCGGATACTGCCAGGGCAGCCAAAATCCGATAGCAAATGGAATGATTAAGCCTCCCATTGAAGTTACGAGGGCCTTCTTTCCCTGTTTCATGATAAGGTGCATCTCCACTTCCAATCCCGCAATAAAAAGAAGAAGGATTACTGAGATTTTTACTACACCATCGAAGGCGATAAAACTTAAAGAATCTCCACGAAAAAGATCATTAAAGGTATCGGGGGCAATTTTCCCGAATAATGTTGGCCCAAGTACAATACCAGCGATGAGTTCACCTACCACGGCAGGTTGATTGAAACGGCGAAGCAGCTCACCAAAAAGCCTACCAACCAACATCACCACACCGAGCATGACCAGCAAGTGGGCGAGTTCGGCATGTGCTAAAGACTTCATCGAATTACGATTTTACCATCAATATATTGGCTGGCAAATCTGCCAAAATATGCTCCAAATCGTGAGGGAAGATGCGATCAATCAGGTTATATTTTTTCCCGGGTGCGCAAATAACGAGCAAGTCGGCCTCAACCTCTTTGGCAAAATTCGAGACTTCCACCCCAGGTTTTCCAGCGAGCATCTTCGTAACATAAGGTACATTCTTCAGTTTACCTTCTACATACTGAAATACTGACTTATCCTCCAGAATCATCTCTTTATTCAGTTGTTGCGCCTCAGTCTCCGTTAAATCCTCATTCATCATTCGTTTAAAACCATGCAGGTCGCATTCTCGGGTGATGTAAAGCCTTTCCAGCTTTTCCTTTTTAACAAATTCCATGGACTGATCGAAGAATCTGCCTGCAGCTTCGCCTTCCACGAGATTAAGTACCACTTTGCTAAATGGCTTAGGATGGTGATTAGGCTTCATGATCAGCAGCACATTGCAGTGCGACTGACGAATGATGTCACGCGCAATACTGCCCATGTAATAAGTGAAAATATTGTCTTTAATGAGTGCTCCTGCAATGAGCAAATCTACCTTGAAGGTATCGCAGGCTTCAATGATTTTCTCAACCGTGTTGCCCTTTTTCCAAACGATAATCACGTTGTGGAGATTGTGATATTCGGCTAGCCTGTTGATGTTGATTTCCTTCTCTTCGGTTTTTTCACCAACATGAATCAGGATAATCTTAGCATCAAATAAATTTCTGATGCGCACTGCTTCGGCCAACAGGGCTTCCATAGTGGGTGAGAAGGCCACCGCAATGGCCACAGTACGAATCGGTTTAATGGGCGCCTCCATCATGGGGAATATGGTTTCAGAATGTCACAAAATAGGCAACCAAAAATGCTAACGCAAAGAATGATGGTCGGTAAATAAGAATTTTTAATTCCTTAAAGTTTCGCCAATCTTTTCACAAGCGCCGGGCCATGATAAATGAATCCTGTATAGAGTTGAAAGAGCGAAGCGCCAGCGTCTAATGCGGCTTTAGCGGAGTCTTCAGAGCCGATACCCCCTACTGCTACAATTGGAATTTTGCCATCACTTTGCTTGGCCAGGTGCTTGAGCACTTGCAGGGATTTTTCTCTCAACGGTTTTCCACTAATTCCTCCGGCACCCAAGGCTTCAATGGAAGCCGCAGAACCGCTCAGTTCCTTTCTTGATAAAGTGGTATTGGTTGCAACTAGAGCTGAAAGCTTACAGCTCAATGCTAAATCGAGCACTTCATCAAGTTGCTCTAAGGTTAAGTCCGGCGCAATTTTGAGAAATAGGGGTTTGGGTTGAGCTAAGCGTTCATTTTCTGCTTGAAGATGCTTAAGCAAACGCTCCAGCGGCTCTTTATCCTGAAGTGCACGCAATCCGGGCGTGTTAGGAGAAGACACATTGAGTGTAAAATAGTCAACCCAAGGTGCAAGAGCACGGAAGCTTTCTGCATAGTCGAGTTCAGCTTCTTCATTGGGGCGGTCTTTGTTTTTGCCCAAGTTCCCTCCTATAATCAAGCCTTTTGGTTTTTGAAGATGGCTAAGGCGGCCTGCCATGGCACTCACCCCCTGGTTGTTGAAGCCAAGGCGATTGAGTAACGCTTCATCTTCTTTCAAACGGAACAAACGTGGACGAGGATTTCCGGGCTGAGGCTTAGGGGTTACGGTCCCAATTTCGATATGCCCAAATCCGAGTGCTGCCAGTTCAGGTATCCATTGACCGTTCTTGTCAAAGCCGGCTGCTAGCCCTACTTTATTCGGAAATTCGAGTCCTGCTACCCGAACCGGTTTCCCTTGATTGGCCTCTACATTCCAAGCAGCCGACAATCCTGGAATTTTATTCCCAAACCTGAGCAAGTCCATGGTAAGATAATGAGCAGTTTCAGGCTCTAGGCTAAACATCAGCCTGCGGAACAGGGAATACAACATGCAGCGAATTTACCGCTTACCTTTGTGGCCTCCAACGCTATGCAAGCAACTACAGGCACTAATCCAACTGTAGCATTCTATACCCTCGGATGCAAACTCAACTTTTCCGAAACTTCAGCCATTGGGCGGCAGTTTATGGAAGAGGGTTACCGGAAAGTCAGCTTTACCGAAGGTGCCGATGTTTATGTAATCAACACCTGTTCGGTAACCGACCATGCCGATAAAAAATGCAGAAAAGTAGTGCAACAGGCCTTGAAACATAACCCCAATGCCTACGTAGCGGTCATAGGATGTTATGCTCAGCTTAAACCTGATGAAATTTTGGAAATTCCAGGGGTCCGCATGGTGCTGGGTGCGCAGGAAAAATTTTCCTTGCCACAACACATTCAAGCGCAGAAACACACGGAAGTTCCGGTTAAAATCGCAGGAGACATCAGTGAAGTGAACCGCTTTACTACCTCTTGGTCTGCCGGAGACCGCACACGCTCCTTCCTGAAAGTGCAGGATGGTTGTAATTATTCCTGTTCGTTTTGCACCATTCCATTAGCACGTGGCCGGAGCAGAAGCGGAAGCCCGGAATCACTGATCGCACAAGCAGAATCAATTGCAGCCAGCGGAATCAGGGAAATCGTACTTACTGGCGTTAATATCGGGGATTACGGCTTAAGTGGAGAAGACCAAAACCGCTTCCGGATTTATGGCACTTTTCTCGATTTAATCAAGAAGCTGGATGAAGTAGAAGGCGTTAAGCGATATCGGATATCTTCCATAGAACCGAATCTGCTTAGTAACGACATCATCCGCTTCGTGGCTGAATCGAAGCGTTTCGTTCCTCATTTCCACATTCCGTTGCAAAGCGGCTGCGACAAAATCCTTCGTTTGATGCGCCGCAGGTATTTGCGCGCCTTGTATGCTGAGCGCGTAAGTACCATCAAGCGGCTTATGCCCGATGCCTGTATCGGTGTGGATGTGATTGTAGGCTTTCCAGGCGAAACCGAAGAGGATTTTTTGGACACCTACCAGTTCCTACAATCGCTCGACATCAGCTATCTCCATGTTTTTACCTATTCAGAACGCGCCAATACTCCCGCTGCTGAAATGGAGCAAATCACTCCGAGGATTCGCCATGAACGCAACACCCAGCTTCAGAGCTTAAGCGACAAAAAGCGTTATGCATTTTACCGCAGCCAACTAGGAAAAACAGCTACCGTGCTGTTCGAACAAGAAGAAAAAGAAGACATGATGTACGGTTTCACCGAACAATATGTGAAAGTAGCAGCCCCATACGACCCCTTGTTAGTGAATGAAATGGTTCCGGTTAGGTTGATGGAAATCCGTGAGGATGGCTTGGTCAAGGTTCAGGTATTACACGAACTACCCCAACAAAAATTAGTTTCAACCCCAGGTTTATGACCGAAAAAATGCTCAAAGGCGGCATCATTGCCTTGCTGTTGTTCATCATCAGTTATGGTGGTTATCGCCTGATGAAACCTTCTAATCCTGCAACTCCAGACCCTTCTACCCTCCCTTATTTTGAGATGAAGGAGACCGGGAGCGATCAAGTATTCGACTCTAAAAGTTTAGACAATGGCCAAGAAACTATCCTGTTTTACTACGGGCCGGAATGCAGCCATTGCCGCACTTTGGCAGACGAAGTGCGAAGCCGAATGGATATGCTCAAGGAAGTTAACCTCGTTTATGTAACCCATATTGACCCGTACAAAGCAGAGCAATTCCGCAAACTATACGGCTTCGATAAATTCAGCAACGTCCATTTTCTCCATAACGACGGGAGTACCTTTTACAATGCCTTTGGCGATATGTTTATCCCTTCGGCCTACATTTATGGAAAAGATGGTAAGCTAAAACGCTTTATCCGTGGAGAAACCAGCATTCGCGAGATTTTACCACTCATAGAAAACCTGAAAGAGCCGGGCGCATGACCTGGGAGATTAGTCTTAATAACGCAAGATTTTATGCTTTTCATGGGGTACATCCTGAAGAGCAAATTGCCGGAAACTGGTTTGAAGTCAGTATTCGGGTGCAAACTACGGGCATCCCTGAAGTACCAAGAGCATTGGAAGAGACCTTAGACTATGGATACCTATACTTAGTAGCCAAAAGAGAAATGAATAGGAAAGAAGCGTTGATTGAAACGGTTGCCGGAAGAATAGGCCGCAGCCTAATGGATCACTATTCAAAAATAGCCTCTATTGAAGTTACTATTCAAAAGCTCTCCCCTGGCATTGGCGGGACCACGCATAGCACTGCGGTGAAGGCAATCTTTGATGTATCTTCGCAGCGATGAGCATTCACACCGCCGAGCGCACCACCATTCAAGACGCTTCTGAGAATCCAATTTTTCAGCGACATCTGATCGCCTATCATGAAGCTGCTGCACGAGTTTCCGGCAATGTACTGGAAATTGGTTGCGGAGAAGGCTATGGCATCAGCATTCTAGCACCAAAATGCAGCTCTTACCTTGGAGTGGACAAATTCCCTACCACCATCACTGAAAAGCCGGAACATGTTACCATCGTTCAGATGAATGTGCCGCCACTCACTGGCGTAGCATCCAACAGTGTGGACTTTGTGGTGAGTTTTCAGGTGATTGAACACATTGAAGATGACCATAAATTTCTGGAAGAAATCTATCGTGTGCTCAAGCCGGGCGGCCAATTGATTATGACCACGCCCAATCGCGAGATGTCCTTAACTCGAAATCCCTGGCATGTGAGGGAATATCGCTTAAACGAAATGAAATCAATCGTCGAGAAGGTTTTTGGATCGTTTGATTTTATGGGAGTTTTCGGCAACGAAAAGGTGATGACTTACTACGAGCAAAACAAAGCTTCAGTGAGAAAATTTACCCGCTTCGACATCTTTAATCTACAATACCGACTACCGAGAAGGCTGTTACAAATTCCTTACGACATTGCTAACCGCATGAACCGCCGCATGTTGAGTCAATCAAATAGTGGCCTCGTGAGCGACATCCACTACAGTGATTACCTATTAAAACCAGCAACGGCATCGGCACTAGATTGGTTTGTAATAGCTAAGAAAAAGTAGAGGCGATTGTATAAGAAATAACAATCGCCTCTACCTGATCAACCCCATAGTCCACTCTTTTTAGAAAAAGCGCTCATGGCAAGTCAGTGCCTTGGCGTTGAGATGAACTGCTCCATTCCCCCTTCATACTCATTTCATTATTCAATGAAATAGCTTGCGAAAAAATGAAAATTCAACTTTTCAACCATTTTTTTCTCGAAATAGCATTTCCCATTTTTACTTCAACAACATAAAGACCAGGCGCATAACTTGAAACCGGAATCAGGATTTCATTTATTTGATTTAGCCAGGAATCAATTATTCGTCCGTTTACATCCATTATTCTAATTTCTGTTTTAGCATTCCCTTCCCATTTTAATTGAATAAAATCGGCAGCAGGAATCGGATAGATTTGAAAATCCTTTTTGGTAAGCATATCCTCAACTTGAGTTGTTCCACCACCTTGGATGTTGATATTGGCACTCCCACAAGAAGCCAAATCAACCATATTTAGCCTTATGGTACTATTGGGAGTAGAACCCAACACAGGATAAGGCATGTTTAAAGGAGCTCCCATCACCACTTGACCCGGAGAAATTGAAAATGGAATTAATTTATTCGGATAAGTTGTGCTATTAGGACCAAAAGCCACATACAAAGTGTTGTTGTCAAAAAAGCAACCATAAGAATTGGAAGCATTAAAAGAAATAGACATTGTATCTAGAATAGCGCCTGTTGGAGAAATTACATTTAATTGATTTACCATACTTCCAGCACCAGAAAAAAAATAGACATTTCCTAAGCTATCAACTGCTATATCACCTACAGGCAATGAAGTAACAGAATCTTGCCAGATGGTTACCATGGCATTCCCTGTAAAACGCTTTATCAAACCAGGCCAAAGGGCTGTTCTGCTGGCATGGTAGTACAAAAATGACCCATATCCGGCGGCATTGGTAATGGTATAGTCGCCTGAACTATCAGAAAAAGCAACATTCCATTGTGTACCATCTAAACGAAGTACTCTATTTACAGCACCAATTTTATAATGGGAATACAGTTTTTTTCCATCTCCAAAATCCGCAATAGCCAGTGATAATTGATTCGTATTCGGAAGAGCCGCAATGGGGGTCAAAAGATTGGGAATAGTAATCGTCCCGCCTGAGTTTTGCAGCCTGTAAACTGCGCTTTGTGCTGAAGTAGTGGAATTTCCGATTGCATAAAATTGCCCAGGTCCACAAAACAATTGTGCCCATGCCTGAAATGGGAGTGAAATCAGAAATAACCAAAACCAATTAGCTGTAATTGAAAACCCTTTCATGTTTGATGATTTATTTAATAAACCAAACATAAAAGGCAAGTGAGTTACCTGTAACCCAAGACTAGCCGAAGCCGTGTTAATGACGTGTTATTCTACTTAAGCTTAATTAAGAAATGGATTGTGAACCTTCTCGTAGCCAATGGAGGTAGAAGGTCCATGCCCGGGATAAATGACCGTGGCATCAGGCAATACCCAAAGCTTGGCTTTAATACTGGAAAGAAGTTGCTGATGGTTCCCAAGTGGCAAATCTGTTCTACCGATGCTTTCCATGAAAACCGTATCGCCGGCTATTAACCAATTATCTTTTTCAGAATAAAAGCAGATGCTTCCCGGAGAATGACCAGGAACATGAATCAGCTGAATAGTATTACCCCCGAACTCCAATTCATCACCCTCGTTTAAATCATATTGAAATTCGGGTAGTGGCTTGGCTCTTAAACCGTAGTGCGTGGCTATAGCGGGCATCGATTCGATAATCGGAATTTCTAACGCATGAATACGAGGCGTTAAGCCGTATGCATGAGCGACAAATCCACTACCGAAAACATGATCGAGGTGCCCATGGGTGAACCAAAGTGCAACTGGACGAAGCTTGTTGGATTCCAACCAAGCAGCCAGTCTGTTCTCTTCGGCAGTGCCATAGCAACCTGGATCAATAATCACACAGGTGTTGGAAGAGGCGTCCTCCAACACATAAGTATTTTCCATGAAAGGACTGAACACCAAAGCGTGCACCTTTATCATGGCGTTGAGCTATTGATTAAAGCTTGGCTTTTACCTCTACCCTGTCGTAACCTTCGATGATGTCATCCACTTGGATATCGTTGAAGCCTTTGATGTTCAGACCACATTCGTAGCCTGTATTGACTTCTTTCACATCGTCCTTGAATCGTTTCAACGACTCAAGTTCTCCGGTATGAATTACAACACCGTCACGGATTACACGAATCTTGGTATTTCGATTGACTTTACCATCGAGGACATAACATCCTGCGATAGTGCCCACTTTCGAAATCTTGAAAGTTTCGCGGATTACAATGTTACAAACGACTTTCTCCTCAAAAGTTGGCGCTAACATACCCTCCATCGCAGACTTGATTTCTTCAATCGCGTCATAGATGATGGAGTAAAGGCGGATGTCGATTTCTTCCTGTTCAGCCAGCTTTCTTGCAGTAGGCAGAGGACGCACCTGGAATCCAACGATGATAGCATCTGAAGCAGAAGCGAGCAATACATCGGACTCAGAAATCTGCCCAACCCCTTTGTAGATGATATTGACTTGAATTTCGTCGGTAGAGAGTTTTTGGAGAGAGTCAGCAAGGGCTTCGATAGAACCATCCACGTCACCTTTCACGACCACGTTAAGTTCACGGAAGTTACCAATTGCTAAGCGGCGACCGATTTCGTCGAGGGTGATATGTTTCTTAGTTCTGAGGCCTTGTTCACGAGCCAATTGCTGGCGCTTAGCCGCAATATCTTTAGCCTGAGCTTCATCTTCCGTACAATAGATTTTGTCGCCGGAAGTTGGAGCGGCGTTGAAGCCAAGTATTTGAACCGGTTGTGCAGGACCAGCCTTTTTAATGCGTTGCCCACGCTCGTTCATAATGGCTTTTACACGGCCATAATGTTGACCAGCAAGGATTGGATCCCCTAAATGCATGGTACCTTTCTCGATAAGGATAGTGGTAATGATACCTTTTCCTTTGTCGAGCGAAGCTTCGATTACCGTACCAACAGCGCGTTTATCCGGATCTGCTTTGAGGTCGAGGATTTCAGCTTCGAGGAGGATTTTATCGAGAAGTGCATCGATGTTGAGCCCTTTCTTGGCTGAAATTTCCTGCTCTTGGTATTTACCACCCCAACTTTCCACGAGGATATTAAGTTGAGCAAGCTGCTCGCGAAGGCGATCAGGATTAGCTTCAGGGCGGTCAATTTTGTTGAAGGCGAAGATGATTGGCACATTAGCCGCTTGCGCATGACTAATAGCCTCTTTGGTTTGAGGCATCACTTGGTCATCGGCAGCGATAACGATGACCACAATGTCGGTAACCTTGGCACCACGGGCACGCATGGCGGTGAACGCTTCGTGACCCGGAGTATCGAGGAAAGTGATTTGTTTACCATTTTCTAGGGTCACCTCATAAGCACCAATGTGCTGGGTAATTCCACCTGCTTCACCAGCGATAACGTTGGTGTTGCGGATATAGTCCAAGAGCGAGGTTTTACCATGGTCAACGTGACCCATGATGGTTACAATTGGAGGACGAGATTGAAGGTTCTCTTCGATATCATCTTGCTCGAGGCTTGGTTCATTGTCGATAGCTGAGACGAAATGAACATCATAGCCGAACTCATCCGCCACGATGGTAATAGTTTCTGCATCAAGACGCTGGTTGATGGACACCACCATACCAAGCATGAAGCAGTTAGAGATTACATCGGTAACGGGCACATCCATCAACTGAGCAAGTTCAGCGGTAGTGAGGAATTCTGTTGCTTCAATCACCTTACCCTGACCATCGTGTTGGTCTTTGTTGTATTCAGGGCGTTTAAGTTCGCGTCTGCTTTTACGACCACCGCCACTTGCAGGGCGAGGGCGGTTATTACCACCAAAGCGAGGGCCACCACTGAGGCGAGCCATGGTTGCTTTGATTTGATCCTGAATTTGCTTTTCGGTAATTTCAGGCTTGTCGCCGGGAGCGCCGGTTGGGGCACCACCTGGGCGATTGTTTTGGCCTGGACGGTTGTTCTGGCCTGGGCGATTATTCTGCCCCGGACGGTTTTGGTTAAACTGACCCGGGCGATTCTGATTATTTCCTTGGTTGGTTCCACCTTGCTGGCCTGGGCGCACATTGGGTTGCGTACTGGAAGCTGCCGGCTTCTCTTTACGTTTTCTTTTTGGACGTCCCATATTTCCTTCAGCGGTGCTGGAGGCTACAGGTGAAGGCTTTTTCTTTTCAAACTGGCTTAGGTCAATTTTCCCAACTACAGTTGGACCACTTAGCCTGTCGGCGGTGGCGCGGATAACGCTATCATCAACCTCAGCAGGAGCATCAACCGAAGATTCAGCATCAGGAGTTACGGCCACTTCCTGCGTTTCAGATTGCTCAGTAGCAGTTGGCACTACAGGCTGAGGTTCTTCTAATTTGGATGTTGGTGGAGGGGTTGCCTTAACTACTTCAATTACTTCTTGTTTTTCTGGAGTAGGCTCAACAGGTTTAGCAACAACAGGAGCTGGTTCCGGTTTTGCAGCAGGAGCTGGTTCCGGTTCTGAAACAGGAGCTGGAGCTGGTTGAGGCTTTTCTACAACAGGTTCCGGAGCTGGCTTTTGCTTCACTTCAGGCGATTGCTGAGGCTGAGGCTTTGCCTCTGGTCTCTTAGGACGACCTTTGCTATCAAGTTCTATTTTTCCTAAAATCTTGAGGCCTGAATCGGCAGCCGAAAGCGTTTCCGGTTCTTTAACTGGCGCGGCTGGCACCACTTCAGGAGCGGGTTCAGGCGTTGGCAAAGGGGCCGGAGTCGGTACTTCTGCAACAACTTCCGGTTTTTGAGGCTCCTCGGGTTTGATTACTGGAGCTTCTACTACAGGAGGTGCAGGAGTTGCGACAGGTTCAACCTTAGGGGGAGCCACCGGAGCTTCACGAGGCTCTTCTTTTTTAGCGACTGGGGCAGCAGCAGCTTGAGCTGCAGCTTCACGGGCTTCGGTTTTAATCCGGCCAATGGTGATCTGCTCCGCCTGTTGGCGAACTTTCAGATCTTGTTTAAATTCCTGCAAAAGCAGGATGTGCTCGTCCTCAGAAAGCTTAGTATTGAGGCTGTTCTCTACTTTGTGGCCCTTACGGGAGAGAAATTCCACAATGGTATCGCGAGAGATATTAAACTCTTTTGCGGCTTTTCCGAGGCTTATAGTGCCGATGGTGTCTGACATCCAGATAGAAACGAATAGTTGGGGCGCTGCAAAGGTAGTGTTTATATCCGTAATTCGGCTAAAGTATAGAATAGATAGCAGAACGGCCACAGGAGTTTGATGCTCACTGTGGCCGTTGATAGGAAAAACGGATTAGATTTATTCGAATTCAGATTTAAGAATTCGAATTACTTCTTTTACTGTTTCTTCTTCCAGCTCTGTACGACGCACTAATTCGGCAGCATCAGTGTCGAGTACTGCTTTAGCGGTATCTAGTCCGATATTTTTCAGCTCATCGATGATCCATTCATCAATTTCGTCGAGGAATTCATCGAGGTCAATGTCAAAGTCCCCTCCATTATCTTCAATATCGCGGAATACATCAATCTCATAACCGGTTAAACGGGCTGCAAGCTTAATGTTATGGCCACCTTTACCAATAGCCAACGACACTTGGTCAGGACTGAGGTAAACGCTCGCCTTTTTATTATCCGGGTCGAGGTTGATGGTTTTAATTTTCGCAGGACTGAGCGAGCGGGTAATGTAGAGGTGGAGGTTGCTGGTGTAGTTGATTACGTCGATGCTTTCTCCACGAAGCTCTTTCACAATGCCATGAATACGTGATCCTTTCATACCCACGCAAGCCCCAACCGGATCGATGCGGTCATCGTAGCTTTCTACCGCTACTTTGGCACGCTCTCCTGGTTCACGAACAATTTTCTTAAGGGTAATCAAGCCGTCAAAGATTTCCGGCACTTCATTTTCAAGGAGTTTGCCCAAGAACTCAGGCGCACAACGTGAAATGATGATTTTCGGATTGTTGTTCATGGTGTCAACACGTTGAACAATGGCCTTAACAGTGTCGCCTTTTTTGAAGAAATCGGCCGGAATCTGTTCGGTTTTAGGCAAAATGAGCTCATTGCCTTCATCGTCGAGGACCAAAATTTCCTTTTTCCAGGTTTGGTGTACCTCTCCGGTGATGATTTCACCGATACGGTCTTTGTACTTCTTGTAAAGGTTATCCTTTTCAAGCTCCATGATTTTCTGCACCAAGGTTTGGCGGGCAGAAAGCACTGCACGTCGACCGAAATCTTCAAGGCCAATTTCGTCGTAGTACTCATCGCCTACTTCGAGATCTGGCTCTAGTTTCTTAGCGTCTGCGAGAGGAATTTTATCGGGATCCCAGATGTCTTCGGAATTGTCGTCAACGACCTCGCGGGTGCGGATAATTTCCACATCACCACGATCCACGTTTACAACAACGCTGAAGTACTCATCCGATCCGAATCTTTTACGCAACATAGCGCGGAAGACCTCTTCTAGGACCCGTTGCATGGTGGCACGGTCCACACTTTTGAATTCCTTGAATTCCGAGAAGGATTCAATCAGATTCAGGTTCTTCATATCAAAATGCGATTTGTATTCTTGCTTCTTTAATATCGGAATAAGCCAAAGTTCGGCTCATTTCTACTGCTTTTTTCCCCTTTTCCTTGTACTTAAACGTCAGCGTAAAGTTCGCTTCGGTAATTTCAGTAAGCGTACCGAGAACCTGTTCTCCTTCGAGCGTGGTAACCTGCAGGGTTCTACCGAGATGTTGGGGATATTGGCGCGGAAAACGCAGGGGTTTGTCGGCACCGGGAGAGGAAACGGTCAGGTTGTACGCGTAATCCTCCGGTGTGATGGCATCAATCTTCTCCCCTAACTGACGGCTTAACCAGCCACAGAAGTCAATATCAACACCTTGGTCACCATCGATGTAAACCGTGACCTGACGCTGATTTTGAGTAAGGCTAACATCTACGAGGAAGTAAGCGGTACTTTCGGTAAGCTCCCGGGTAAATTCGCGTATTTGCTCTTTTAGATCCATGGTGGTATTGGGTAGAAAAAACAAAGAGGGGACTGCCGGTCCCCTCTCATCACGCCACAAAAGTAGGGCGAGCAACAGAATTATACAAACTATTTTTCCATCAGGGGCGTAAGGCCCCGAATGATTGCACCTAGTCTGATAGCTTCATAAACTTGTTCCTGGGTTGCGCCTAGTTTTCGAACCGATTCTTCATGGGCATTGACACACAACTCACAACCGTTTAAGGCGGAAATCACGAGGCTCATTAGTTCAAAAAACAATTTCCCCAAAACCGGCTTCATCATGAGATTCATTTTAATTCCGGCAGGTGTTTGCTCGTAGTAAGCTTGCTTGGTAAAATGACGAAAGCGGTAAAACACATTGTTGACATTGAGCAAAGAAACACAAGCAATGGTTTCTGCTAACTCTTCCTCGGTGGCACCCGCCGCGATTGCCAAGCTGCGAAAGCCTTCTTCCAGAGCGGGAACACGGTCATTAACCGCAACCGCGTAAGCCAACAAGGTTCTTTCTTTTTCTGAAAGAGAAGGATATTGAAGTGCATTTGACAAGTTAATTCTGAGGTCCTTTAGATATGGACTTTCTACCCTTGCCATTTGCATCAAGTTTTCACCTAGGCTTGTTGCCTGAATCCCTAGCATATCAGCGAGGCGTACAACGCCTTCGTGTTGAATCATGGAGTTCATGAGCTTAGGCTGTTATTGTGGCTTCACCTTTTTTCCAGTTACAAGGGCAGAGCTCGTCGGTTTGCAGCGCATCTAGGACGCGTAAGACTTCCTCTACGTTTCTACCTACGTTTAAATCATAAACAGAAACCCAGCGAATGATTCCTTCCGGATCGATGATGAAGGTAGCGCGGTAAGCTATTCTTTCGTCTTCAGTCAAGATTCCCAAAGCTTCAGCCAATGACTTTGACGTATCTGCCAGCATGGGAAAGCGCAGGTCGCGAAGGTCGTCATGGCTTTTTCTCCAAGCTAGGTGAACGAACTCACTGTCGGTGGAGGCGCCAATCAGCAGGGCATCTCGATCCTCAAAATCAGGCTGGCGCTTGTTGAAGGCCGCAATTTCGGTGGGACACACGAAGGTGAAATCCTTAGGCCACCAGAAAAGCACGGCCCAGCGGCCCCTAAGGTCTTCATGGGTTAAGTTGCCGAAAGCTTGTTCTTCATTGATAGAAACGACTGTTTTTTTGTTGAACTCAGGCAGAGTATTGCCTACAGAAAGTACTTGCATGATGTAGGTTTATTGGGTTAAAAAGGAGTTGATGCGTTGAGGTACCAGAGGTCTTTTTCGGCTGCGCGAAGGGTTCCGGTGAGCATGTCAGCGGTGCCGTGGTCAGCGTGAAGGGCAGCGAGCTCGAGCGTTTCGCGAATAGCTTGAAGAAGGTGTTGATAGTCGGCCTTTAGTTGAGGAAGAATCTGGCTTTCGTTACGAAGCAGTGCACCTTCATCGAAATCGGCGTGTTGGCGAATGCTGACTAAGCTTCCCTTGGGAGTTTCGCCGCGCATTTTTATGCGCTCGGCCAGCGAATCGGCTTCGTTTTGAAGGCGTGCGGAAGCTTCATCCAACCAAGTATGCCAAAGTATAAACGAAGGACCTTCGAGGTTCCAGTGGTAATTTTTTAGCTTAAGGTTGAAGACTATTAAATCGGCGAGTAAGCCGTTGAGTTGTTGTTGCAGTTGCTGTTGTTCGGCTTTGGCTACTGAGCCGTTTATCCGTTCGTTTTCCATGACCCAAAGGTCAGAAGCTTCTTTCCATAGATAAAACTGATATTTTCTATATCACTATTGACTCGGTTAATTATCATTGTTTACACGCTGCATTGATAGAATTACGAATGGGGTGCTCTTCGATAATAATTAAGAATTATGGTCGCCTACTTCCTAACTGCGAGTTATGAGTCAATTTCCCCTCTTTGTAATTTGTAATTTAAAGCAGCGCACTTCTCCCTCCTCGTAATTCGTAATTTGTAATTCGTAATTTACTTCTGCATACTTCCCTCCTCGTAATTTGTAATTAGTAATAATCCTCAACACCACTACGCCATGAAGCCCTTACCCATTCTGCCGCAGCCTGTTATTGAAGCAGGAAGTTACCTGATGGACGCGCTCAGCATGGCTGACTTAAACCCGATGTTTGAGATGCGATCAGATCCGGGGCAGTTACAGTACATTCAGCGGCCCTTACAGCGCAGTCTTGAAGAAACAAAAGCGTGGCTAGAGGGAGTTCTGGAGAGTGAAGCGAAGGGCGAAGGGATTACATGGGCCATTCGCCGGGCAAAAGAAGGTGAATTATTGGGCGCAATAGGGTTTTACCGTACCAAATGGGAGCATTTCCGAACTGAAATTGGCTATATGGTTCGGGTGAATTACCATAGGCAGGGCATTATGGCTGCTTGCCTGCCAGCAGCATGCCGTTGGGCGTTTGAATATTGGGGCGTTCATAGTATTGAGGCGAATATTCATCCTGAAAACCAGGCAAGTCGTGGTGTTTTGTTAAAGGCTGGCTTTCGGAAAGAGGCCTACTTTCGGGAAAACTACTACTTCGACGGACGCTTCTACGATTCTGAAATCTATGGGTTGCTCCAACAAGAACTGAGTTGCAACAGTCCATTAGCATAAAGAGCATGCAGGCTTCTTCTCCACCCCCAACAGGTAAAATAAAAAGCTGGCTCAAGCGAGTAGGCTGGCTGGGTTTTCTATTTTTTTTGATTAAAGGTTTGATATGGCTTTACCTGATTTATTGGGCAGGAAAGCAGATTTAGAAAACACAAAAAACAAACGCCCGACCTTTTCAAGGCCGGGCGTTGACTTGTTGTTGGCAATCAACAAGTAAGGATCAATGGGCAATTTTCATGGTGTGGATAGCGCGGTTGTTTTCGCGAATCTGGAAGAGGTACAGGCCTGGGATGAGGGTACCTGTTTCGATGCGGATGGCTTGTGGGCCTTCGTTGAGCTGACGAACTTCCGACTGAATGAGGCGGCCGCTAAGGTCTCTCCATTCGAAAGTATAGGTGGAAGGATTGCTCACTTTCAGGTTAAGGTTAAGAACATCTTGTACCGGATTGGGGAAAGCAGACTCAACGCTTAACAACTGTTCTGCAATTCCGGTGGTAATACCATTGCTATTCACCACAAAGTTGACTCCGGCTACTTGGCTGTTGTTAGTTGCGAGATTCACTGTAAACGCAGGCTGTGCAATGCCGGACCATTCAACATGGACACGATAAGTTCCGGAAGGAAGATTTGTAAAGGAGTAACTTCCATTGGCATCAGAATATTTCCAAGCATGGGTTACGGTACCAGCCGCATTCAGCAGATAAACTTTGGCTTTAGGAAGCATTCCATTGGTGGCACGAAGATTACCACGGATGACGTTTCCGGAAACTGAGCCATTACCACCAGCAGGAAGTGCGACAATTTGCTGGAGGGTTATGTCGAAAGAAGATGGCGAAGCGGCATTTCCTACTAATAAGCTGTTGGCTTGTTGCCAAGTTGTAGCCGTTTGGTAGTAGGTTGGCAGATAAACATTAGCGGTTGTAGAAGTTCCGAGAAGCTGAGCCAATGCTTTGTAGGAACCTTGTGGACGAGAACCAAATGAGTAGAAGAAGTATCCACTGGAATCTGGAAACGCCATTACCGTATCTAATCCAGTCCAATTGGCATCGAATAGAATTACTTCTACTTGATTGGCGGTGCTACCAGGGATGGCGGGTGGGCCGATGACAAAGCCATGAACGGATTGCTGAATATTGGCAGTTAACACTTGGATAGTATCGCAGAAGGTGGATGTACAACCGCCGCCGGTGATGGTAAGGCAAACTGTGTAATTTCCATTGTTGCTATAAGTATGTGTAGGATTTACAGCATTAGAGGCTGTGCCATCTCCGAAGGACCAAGTGTAAACTGGGGGTGGGCCTGAAACCGTGGTGGAGGTATTGTTGAAATAAACGATGCCATTGGCACCGGCATTCCAGGAATAAGAGGCTTGGCAACCAACCGGGGTTCCACAATAGTTAAAGTTGGCAACAATTAAGTTAGTGGTAACCAATAAACTGCCCAATTGATGAACAGATTGACCGGAACAGTTGGTGATCCAGATATCAAGCGCGCCCATACTATTGTTAACGAGGATGGTGTCCACATAAAAGCCATTGGCATTGGTATAAGCGACGCTGGTTGAAAATCCGAGGTTGCCGGTAGAATCTGAAATGGTGACAGGAATATTGGCAACGCTTACATTAGGATTGGAGCTAGTTAAGGTACCTTGTACCACAATGCCCCTTTGCTGAGCCCAAGCGGTTATGCTTATCAGCATGACAAGAAGTAAAGTTTTCAGTTTCATGGTCTTTGTTTTTTGGTTTCTGATAGCATGACGATTAGCTATCAAGCAAAGGTTGGTTAAATACAGATAATTCAAATGTTAAACAGTATAAGTATTTGTATCTCAGATGAAATAACATATGTTAATTCGAGAAATGTTTCACGCAGTGGGCGAAGAGGACTCGCGAAGGGCGCAATGGCTTTCTTCTTAAATACTTGGTGGATGCTGATTGGGGAAAGGTTTCACGCAGTGGGCACAAAGGACTCGCGAAGGGCGCAATGGCCTTCTTCTTAAATACTTGGTGGATGCTGATTGGGGAAGGTTTCACGCAGTGGGCGCAGAGGACTCGCGAAGGGCGCAATGGCTTTCTTCTTAAATACTTGGTGGATGCTGATTGGGGAAAGGTTTCCCGCAGTGGGCGCAGAGGACTCGCGAAGGACGCAATGGCTTTCTTCTTAAATACTTGGTGGATGCTGGTTGAGGAAGGTTTCACGCAGTGGGCGCAGAGGATTCGCGAAGGGCGCAATGGCTTTCTTAAATACTTGGTGGATGCTGCTAGGGGAAAGGTTTCACGCAGTGGGA
>JAIXUI010000083.1 GCA_027484125.1 Bacteroidota bacterium
GATTTAACCTTGGATGTAATAGGCTGTTTTTGAACATCACTGCAAAGATGAGATGAACGTAGATTTGAGAATAAGTGCTGGGCATAAGTAAACTTTATAGCACAAGGTTAAGCTTTTTAACCATCAAGCTAGTTCACAAAGTTTCGCATGTTTTGAGAATAAAAAATTGAAAAACAGGAAGTTGATTGAGTTTTTGGGGGTTGTAAAAACAAAAAGCCATGTATGTTTCATACATGGCTTGACGATTAACCGATACAGCCTATTTCTGTCTTGCTACCGGCTTACTATGACGAGCAGCCTGGTGACGAGGTCGGCGATGACCAAGGGGAGCGGAAGGCTTTGGTGCAACCTTAGCCGCTTGTGGATGCTTCCGGGGCGGCATTTCAGCTTCCATAGGGTAAGGATGATTTTGCATCACCGATATAAACTTGCCAATAAGCTTTTCAATGTCATACAAGAAGGGTGCCTCCTCATGGTCACAGAAAGAGATGGCCGTTCCTTCACTTCCTGCCCTTCCCGTTCTGCCAATACGATGAACATACGTTTCGGGGATGTTAGGGATTTCGTAGTTGATAACAAAGCCCAGAGAGTCTATGTCAATGCCGCGAGATGCAATATCTGTGGCAACGAGCACCCGAATCTGCCCATTTTTGAACTGAGACAAAGCTCGTTGACGGGCATTTTGAGCCTTATCCCCGTGGATGGCATCCGCTTTAATGCCATGTTTATTAAGCACCTTCGCCAACTTATCTGCCCCATACTTAGTGCGAGTAAAGACTAGCACACCAGGTGCATTGTTGTTTTCGAGGATATGAATTAGCAGCTTCGGCTTATTCGCCTTATCCACCAGATAAACATATTGATCAATGATTTCAGCTGTAGAAGAAACGGGCGTAACCGTCACCTCAGCCGGATTGTTGAGGATGTCTCGCGACAGTTCAAGGATGTCTGCCGGCATAGTAGCGGAGAAAAACAACGACTGACGCTGTTCAGGAAGTAGGCGAATAACCTTTCGGATATCATGGATAAAACCCATATCGAGCATACGGTCAGCCTCATCGAGTACAAAAACTTTGAGCGCATCCAGTTTGATATAACCTTGTCCAATTAAATCGAGCAAGCGACCAGGAGTGGCGATGAGGATATCAACCCCACGCTTGATGGCATCAACTTGTGGCGTTTGGCCAACACCACCGAAGATAACTGTGGAGCGAATGCGCATATGGCGGCCATAAGCTTGGAAACTCTCGCCGATTTGGAGTGCCAATTCACGAGTAGGCGTAAGAATTAAACAACGAAGACCACGAGAAAGCCCATTGCGATAAGCCTCATCAAGACGTTGGAGGATTGGAAGCGCAAAAGCAGCAGTTTTACCAGTACCTGTTTGAGCGCAACCCAACAAATCACGCCCATCTAAAATGGGAGGAATAGCTTGTTGTTGGATAGGAGTGGGAGTGGTGTAGCCCTCCTCTTCGAGGGCCTTAAGCAACGGTTTTGCTAAAAATAAAGCGTCAAAAGTCATGACAGAAAAAATGCTTGCAGACTGCACCGGCACAATCTGCTAAACAGATTGAAAAGGAAAATTAAAATACGGGAGGAGAGATCCGGAAAAACAATCCTGCCGGCTTCAGGGCCTGGCAGGCACTTAGAAAGTGCTTAATCCCTGATGAAGTCTTTATAACAAGACGTATTGAGCGCGGTAAAGGTAACAATTAAACCACAATAACCACCCGACCCTGTTTCATGGTCAGAAATGCTAACTTGCTCTCACAAAGTTGTTATGAATAAACTGCTAATGCGTTGGGCCGGCCCCATTTTAATCCTTGTGTTAGTTTTAGGCATGGGTTATCAGTTGTTAGTACTTGGCGGGGTACTTTCATCGGCTAACACTTGGGGCGGACAGCTTACAGATGAAACAAGCAGGAAAGTTGGAGTCATAGTATCATTGGTAATCCAAACAGCGATTCTATTCCTGTTGCTGATGAGATTGGGAAAGTTGAAAACCTCCCTCAGTGCTCAAGCACTTACACGATGGATGTATGGCATCGCAATCATTTTCTCACTCAACACCCTTGGCAATATGATGGCCAACAACGCACTAGAGCAAGCCATAGGAACACCACTAACCGGTATTTCGGCCATCCTTTTTTTCTGGCTTGCAGCCAATTCATCAGCAGGTAAGCGTCAATAAACTATCGTTTGTCGCCAAGATCAACTAAAACTGAGAAATACGCCAGCCTGCCAATTGCGGGGCCGCCAAAAACTTGGATAGCGCGATTGTCGAATAAGTTGTTGGCTCCCAGCTTGAAGGTGGTCTTCCATTCCGGCTTGCGGTAGTTGATTTGCGCATCTACCATATCATATTGTGGGACGAAGCCTGTAAACTGAGGAGAGCCTTCAAAAACGAAACCATCTACCCATTTATAATTAACAGCGAAACCAACATTTGTAAGGTTGATTCCCAGTACACGAGCGAAAATATCGCGACCACTAAAACCTAAGTTAAACTTATGTTCCGGTGTATTGAATGCAGGGATGATGGGGTCAGTAGAACCTCTTCTATCCAGCTTATTCCAGGAGTAATTACCATTAATCATGTAATACTTAGAGAAATAGTAATTAAGCCCGAGTGAAAGTCCTTGAGTCGTAACCATGTCAGTGGCATTGGCCGCTACACGCAAAGCCTGGATGTTGTTTACGATTCCAAAAGGCGTTTTATCGAAGAAAGCGCCGATGTTGAAACCGATAAAGTCTTGGTAAAAGCTGAAGTAATAGCTCGCATCTACGAACAACTGTTTCCAAAGCGTTGCTCGATAGCCTACTTCAAGCGTCTGCACTTTTTCTGGTCGAATAGGCGCAACGTTGAAATAGCGTAACGTATCCGAGTTTTGTGAATTGATGAAGTTGATAAGAGAAGGAACAGTTACGAGCGAGTCGAAGCCGTTGAGATTGCCTAATAATCGAGCCGTTCCCACATTGTAGAATAAATACTGGTCTTGAAGTGTTGGGTTCCGAATCGCAGAGCTAAAGCTGAAACGAATAACATCACCACGGGTATTTTTATAAACCAGCGAAGCAGCCGGAGAGACCAGAAAACCGAAGTTTTGGTTTTTGTCGGTGCGAAGGGTGATGCTTCCTTTCAGTTTTTCCTTGATCAACTCCTTTTCCATCCCGCCATAAATACCGAATTCAAAATTGGTGATTGTTACTCCGTTGGTATCGCTGAAGATGGTTCCGCGGGAATTAGGTGTGTAAAGCCTGCCATTTCCGCCTAAAGTCCATTCAGCAAAAGAAGATTTAAACTTCTTCTCTCCCACGACGTGATAGAGCGCAGAGCGGTCAAAGAAGCGAGAGCCCCCTTCGGTGAAAGAAGTCC
>JAIXUI010000024.1 GCA_027484125.1 Bacteroidota bacterium
CCTCTACCACTACCCCAATAGCTTCAACCAAGGCGGATCTATAAGCAACCCCAAAAATATACGCAAGTTACAGCCGATAAATACTCAAGTTCGGGGGAGTTGCGTATACAGGGATGTTATGGCTCATTTTAAAAAGACACAGAAACCAATAAAAATCATAGATATGAAGATATCAAAAATTATCCTTACAATTTTCGTGTTGACAATTTTAGCAAGTTGCAACAGACAGACAAACGAAATTGAACAAACAGTAAATGCCTTGATTGGCGACATCAGTTACATTCAAACTTTTGGACATAAACCAAACAATGAGACAGATGAAAACACACGACTTCAAACACACTTGAAGTATGTGGAGCAACTATTAAGAAATAAGGATATTTCATCACTAACAGTTGAGCAAAAAGAAAACAGAAAAAAAATGCTTGACTTGCTTAACGAATATTGGACAGCAGGAGTATTCCCCAAAAACTTTGATTACCCCGACCAAAGAATTCCTTGCTTCATTGACAAAAACGGAAATATTTGTGCAGTTGGTTTTTTAATTGAACAAACTGCCGGCAGACAAGTAGCAGAAGAAATAAACTCAAAGTTCAAATATGAGTATTTACTTGCAATGAACGACCCAAAAATTGATAGTTGGGTTCTAGCCAGTGGCCTGACAAAAGAAGAATGCGCAATGATTCAACCAGCTTATGGTCCTGCACCAACAGACAACTATATTTCACCTGCATACGGAGTTTCATCATCTTTAATTGGCGGACTGAATTTGTCATTAAACACTATTAACGGAATTCAAATTTCAAAAGGTGCTAACAGTAAGATCGTACCGATATTAGGACTAATTACAGGGGCAGGACAGATTGCTCTTGGGACATTAAATTATCCAAAAGAACAAATGACTTGGGGCGGAACTTATGTGAATCCTGCACAAAGAAATTTGTCATTAATAAACATAGGACTTGGGACAAGCACAATGATATTAAGCAGTTGGAATTTGATAACAAATAGAAAACCAAAAGAGAAATCATTGTCTTGGAACATATACAATTTTCCGACACAAGACAGTAATATGGGACTTGGTTTTAGCTTGACAAAACGACTGTGAAAAGAAAAACGAGCCATAACAGCACCTGCCCAAAAGTGGCGGTTCGGTGTTTAAATCAAGCTTTGTGCTTCTATCAAAGATTTTGCTTGGTTGACAGTGAAGTGCTTAGAAATAGCCACCTTCGGGTAGCTGCAACCCGTTAGCAAGCATTTATGGACATCGGAAAATTAAAAATAGCGTTCAACACTTTAGACAGTATAGACCCGACTGACGAGTTAGCTTATGAAAAAGCTATTACAACATTCAATTCAATCGGACATCTACCCATTTTCATTGTCACGGTTGAAAAATCTAAAGTATTCAGGACAAGGACTCACGACACCGCAGACCATTTTACTAATATTTCAGATATTGCAATTACGCCAAGAAATTTTGTTAAGGACTTCGCTAGGTGTAATAGACCCTTCCAATCGACTTTTTACTCATCAGAAAATAGACCAACTTCATTTATGGAGCTTATTGAGTATTGGGCGGAAACTAAAAACTTTGGTGACAAACTTTACATAACAATCGGACTTTGGGAAACAACAAGACCAGTTAATTTAATCATTGTTACAACTCCTGACATTTCAAAACGTGAATCGCAATTCGACAAATATCATGGAGAAGCATATGACGAACATCTTAAAAATAGAAGTAAAAAAGAGCAAGAATTTTCCGCTTTATTTTTTAATTACTTGTTTGACAAATTTAGAAAACCAGCTAAGCACGACCCTAAAACATATATAATAACGACAGCTTACGCAAACTTAGCTCTTACTCAAGCAAAAGAATTAGCGGACGGTATTTCATATCCTAGTGTTCCATTTAAAGGTAATGGTGTTAATCTCGCTCTCAAAGAAAGTTATTCTAAAACTTTAAAATTGACGCACGCAATGTGGACTGAATTCGAAATCACACCTATTGACGAAGGCAAACATAGTTTTACCGAATCAAAAAGTATACTGACAGAAAAAATAGACCTTGCAACAGGGACAATCCAATGGTGACAAGGACGTAATAAACGCCTGCTAACAGCACCTACTTGCATTTTTTGCGGGTTAGCGGTAAGTATTGCGGATACCACACAAACAGACAGATTAGTTCGACTATGAATAAAATTTTAGACAAATTAAAAAACAGAAATAGTCCAGTAATTGTGCCTATAAGGCATGAAAGTTATTCAACTAAGGACAATTGCTTTTACAACGTAATGGACAAGGTCACTAATGACAACGGACAAATAGTTTACGGATGGAAGTTGCATAAGTTAATTTTTTTAGAAGAAGCAGTAAGACACGCTGTTTGGAAATCTCCCAACGGAGAATTAGTTGACGTAACTCCGGATGAGGTTTACAAAGACAAAATTTTGTTTTTAGAAGATGACAAGGGATGGGTTTATGACGGCAAGTATTCCGACAATGTTAGAGTTAACACGACCGCTAATCCATTGGTTGACGACTATATTCTGTTGAACGAAACTATTACAAAGTTGTGGCAGACAGGTAAGAGAAATTCAAGGTTTGAGATAGCGATACTTGAACCAGTGGCTAAGGTTATTGCATTTCTCGACAACGACAAGCTTCAACGTGAAAAATATATTTTATCAAATAACAACCCCAACAATATTTGTTACTGCGGACAAAGAAAATATTACAGAGACTGTCACGGATATGACTTAGTAAACGGTTATAATGAATTACTTAATAAAATAAATGACATCATACAGAAAAATACCTACCATCAACATCACTCCGAGTAGCCTCAGTCCCACTAACTAAAAGTCCCAGAACAAGCATTCTTGACTGGGACTTTTGCATGACTCGGTGTTGAGCGAGGCCTGGTTTTGAATCGTGAGCGTGAGGCGGGGGGGAGTGTGTTCTTTAGGGGGAGCAATAGCGGCTCGGGGGGAGTGCTAAGGGGTTGTATCGTCCTAATGTTAGTTTACACTAAAAAAGTGTAGAATGGACAGAAAGCGTAAAGTGATTTCAGGACTAAGCAGGGGTTGTGGATGGTGGTGGGTTGTTGTTTACCAGGCATTTCATGCCTGGTTATTGATATTCAACCCCTTCGGGGTTGTGGTTGGGGGGCTTTGTTTTATTCGTATTCCATGAGTTTCACTCATGGCTATTGATTTTCAACCCCTTCGGGGTTGTGGATGGTGGTGGGTTGTTGTTTACTGCTTATTTCACTCAAATTGACCCACCCATTTCACTCGATGTTGACCCACCTTTAGTCGGTTGATTTATGGGCTAAATTATCGATGTTTTTTCATTCGTTGTGCCGAAGTGATTTTCCTTTCAATTCTATGCGTTGAGCGTTGGCGGTCAGTCGATCTAGGATAGCATCTGCGAGGGTTGGGTCTTGTAAGTATTCGTACCAATGTTTGATGCTTAATTGCGAGGCTATAATCATGGCTTTTCGCTTGTATCGATCTTCCAGTATTTGGAGAAGTGCCAACCTGGCTTCTGTATTGAGGGGTTGAAGCCCGAAGTCATCCAGGATAATGAGATTAGTTTTTTCTATTTGATTTAAGAGCTTGATGAAGGTTCCATCGAGTTTTGCCTGATGGATCTTCTCTATAAACCTGTTCATGTTTAGATACATGGTTTTGTGGCCGAGCAAACAGGCTTGATGACCGATAGCGCATGCCAGATAGCTTTTCCCACAACCGGTGGCGCCTGTAATCAGGATGTTTTCTGAGCGAAGAATCCAGTGGCAGTCAGCCAACTGACTTAGTTGCTGGGTAGAGAGATTTCGCTCTTGTGAGCATATCACCTCTTCCAGATTTGCAGCGTATCGAAGCTTGCTGATTTTCAGGAATATTTCGGTTCGCTTGTTTTGTTTGCTTTCTATTTCCTGTTGTGTGAGGCGAGCCAGCAGCTCGTGTGCGGCAGGCTGTAGGTGTGTAGGCATGTTCAAAATGGCTTCGTAGCCATTGGCCATGCCGTGTAGACGCAGTGTTCTGAGCTGGTCTAGCGTTGCTTGTTGATTCATGTGTTTGGATTTAAGGTTATTGGTATTGTAGAGCTCCGCGTACGTTGTCGTTTTCAATTTGGGCGAAGGTGGATAGGGGTTCCGCTTTATCCCTATTGTTTTTTAGGATTTTTTCAATCGTTCCGTAGTTAATTCGGACACCCTGAAGCGCCAACGTACAGGCAGCTTCCAGACGTGGGTGGCCATACTTTTCAGCTAAACGCAAAACCCCTAAGCAAGCGTTGTAGGTTTGCTCTGGAAACGACTTTGATTCCAGTATTTTGCTGATGACTTGTGCGGTGTTGGTGCCAATGCTGTGTGCTTTAGATTCAAAATATTGTGCATTCCACCCTTTTTGTTCGTAAAAGGCCGCATGGTTAGTAGGCATGTGCTCGGCAAGAGTCGTATAGGCGTGCTTGCGGTAATTTCGCACATGGATGGCGATACGAGTATGCTGATGATAGATTTCTACCTGATCGCTTGTGTAAACAAGCTTGAGCGACTGACCTGCAAAACGATAGGGCACGCTGTACTGATGCATGTCTTCGCCGAGTATCACATGGTAGTTCCTTTGCGCTTTCGCTAATACGGTTTTTTTGACCTCGAAAACCTGGGTGGGAAGGCTAATCATATGAACCTTTTCTTGCTCCAGCAGCTCGGCGCGGGAATATTTCCTGTCACGAATCTTTCGCTCGTTTACGGCGTGAAGATGGGTGTGAAGTAAGGCATTGAGTGCCCGAAGGGAGGTCGGCAATTCATTTCGGATGACAGTGTAAACCAGCTGATAAGCCGTCTTTACGGCTCCTTCCACACTTGCTTTGTCTTTAGGTTTGCGCACCCTCGTTGCCATAAAAGCTGTTTTATAATGTAACGATAGCTGCTCAATGAGGTCTGTAAACGTAGGCTCATAGCGGTTGCTACGTGTGACAGCACTGCGAAGATTATCGCAAATAACCAGCTTGGGGACAGCGCCTAGAGCGTGGAACATCTTGACGATAGCACCTACAAAATGTTCCTGCTTTTGACTAGGAACCGCTTCAATAAAAATGTAATTACTCGCTGGCATCACCCCAACCAACACTTCACAACTGATTTTTTCACCTGTCTCGGTGTCAACATAAAAGAGCTTGTCTCCAGCAAAATCAACCATCAGTTCCTCGCCAGGCTTATGTACTAAAATGGCCGATAATTTCTTCTGATCCAGATGTGTGTTGATCAGATGGCAAAAACGCGTGTAGCCATAACCATCGGGAAAGGCAGCACGATATTCTTTCCATAAGACCTGACGAGTAACATGAGGCCGGCTCAGTTCCTCTGTCAGGTAACCAATCTGTTCCATAAATGCACTCAAACGTTTATCAACCTCTATAGGGCTTTTCTCAAAGAGAATGCCTGCTAGCACATCGTCAGAGAGTAAAAGCGCCTCCTTTACACTTAATCGAGCTTCTTGTAAAAGCCTCAAATACGTTTTAATCGTATTTCTGGCAACTCCCGTTGTCTTTGAAATCCACCGAACAGGTTTGCCGTCAGCGACGAATTGAAGGACTATTTTGATTTGTTCCATGGTCTTAGTTTTTGCAGCCATCTCTTAAGATTTACACCTCAAAAGAATGCAGAACCAAAGACTAAAGGTGGGTCAGTTTCCAGTGAAACAAGTGGGTCAACATGCAGTGAAACACCTGGGTCAATTTGCAGTGAAACAAGTGGGTCAACATGCAGTGAAACACCTGGGTCAATTTACAGTGAAACAAGTGGGTCAACATGCAGTGAAATCTCCA